>CAVEDT010000222.1:0-3545 GCA_963614475.1 Roseburia faecis | reverse complement strand
TTGAAGTGCGTGGCTGTGGCCATCATCGCACGTGCTTCCGGGTCATTCTGATCTATCTGAGATGATTCGAGAATCTGAGGCGCGGTGCTGCCGTCTGCGCTGTATGCGATATACGGACCGCCGCCGGGTTCGCCGAGATTTTTCACCATTCCGCATACACGTAGCGGACGGTCGAATTTCTTTAGCAGATATAGAGCCAGTTCGCTGTCGTCAAGATGCTTCATGTCTTCGTGACGTATATTGAGCGTGTCATGCATATAGGCAATCATCTGACGCAGGTCGTCAATGGTGTACTTGCCGCTACGCAACTGCTTGATGTATTTGTTGATAGTGTCGCGAGCTTGCATAAGTACGCCGGCAATAATCTGCTTGTAGCGTATAGTAGGAGTGCGAAGCGAGTCGGGAACGACGTTGTCTATGTTCTTGATAAAGACTATAGTGCTATCTATGTCATTGAGGTTGGCGATAAGTGCGCCGTGGCCTCCCGGACGGAAAACGATATGGCCTTGTGTATCGCGGAAGGGTGTATTGTCTGCATTTGCAGCCGGTGTGTCCGTAGAGGGCTTTTGCTCGGACATCGAAATGTCGAAAGATACGTTGTACTTTTCGGCCATAGCCGGGGCTACAGCGCTTATTTTATGAGCAAAAAGTTCGCGATGGTTGTGCGATACGGTGAAATGCAGACGTACAAATCCACCGGCAGCAGCCGTCTGTGCACCTTCGGCGAGTTGCTCCTCGAGAGGTGTGCGTGTGCTGCCGTCTGCGTAACGGTGGAAGGTGAGCAGCGCTTTGGGCAGTGAACCGTAACCCATGCCGTCTTCACTGACGATGGCGCGTATGATGTCTTTGTATCGACCTTGTGCGCATAGTCCTGCCGAATCGACGCCATAGGTGCGACGCAATGTGTCATCCAATTCACCGATAAAGGGTAGCTTGGTAAGGTTGTCTATGATTGCGCGAATAGGCGATTTTTCGTCGGGGATGTCTTCATCGCCGTCTACAAAGGCAAACAGAGCCTTGAACATGCGTGAAGCCGCTCCACTGGCGGGGACGAACTTTGTCACTTCGGCATCATCGGATGCGAGGTATTGCTGCCACCGATCGATGGCTTGCTGTTCCTGCTCGGGCGTCAGGCGCATGATGCTTCCGCCGCCTACGGTAGCGGACGACGCCAATCGTAGGTATGGAAATCCGGTCGTGAACCGGGCAAAGAGTTTGTCGAAGTCTTCGGCGGTAATGCCGCGTTTTGTCAGGTCTTCAAGGTCTTGCGAGGTAAGCATTTGCGAAATTTGATATTTGAGGGTTATTGGTCTTGGGATTATTTGAATCGGTTGTAGTGCGTATATGTTACTGAGTCAAGCGCTTGAGCAGGTTGTATGCGCCGGGGACACCAAGCTCACCTGCACGGCCGAGGTCTGCAGCTCCGGCCTTTGTATTGCCCATGCGCATGTACAAGTATCCGCGATTGAAGAATGCTTCGCCAAAGTCGTCTTTTAGTTCGATGGCGTGATTGATGGCTTCCAAAGCTTCGTTGTCAAGCTCTAACTCAATGTACAAACAAGCTTTATCGTACCATGCGAAAGCGTTGGCCGGGTCAAGCCTTAGGGCATTGCTCAAATCAGATAGTATTACATCGTATGTCGCGCGCCTCATAGCCGCACGCGCAGTGACATCGGTGGTCTTTTTATCACCGGTCGGTAAGCTCAGCTTGTGATGTCTCGCTTGGGCTCGTAAAATATATACTAAGGCATAGTCGCCTTTGAGTGCAATTGCACGGTCAAGATCCTTGATTGCCGCATCGTAGTCACGTAAAGTCATATAGTCCATGGCACGTCCGATAAAGTCGACGGCACGCGGTGTATGCGTCGCCATATAGCTGGTGTAGTCTTCTATGGACGTAAAATGACGTTGTGTCATAGTGTCGTCAAGGCTGCTCGGCACATTGGATGTTACCATGACTTTGTAGCGCAAAGCACCCGTTGCGTTGAGCATATCCACATCTTTCATAAAATAGGTAGTGGTCTGCAGTT
The DNA here is from genome assembly GCA_963614475.1 of Roseburia faecis. Lineage (GTDB taxonomy): Bacteria > Bacteroidota > Bacteroidia > Bacteroidales > Muribaculaceae > CAG-873. The sequence continues at coordinate 1,515 of CAVEDT010000222.1, read as the reverse complement.
CGGTAGGCGCATTGTAGTACGATATTTCAACCCATCCTTGCGGTTCTATTGAGATGTTGCGGTCTTGGACTTTGCCTCTGATATCGGGGTTATTGTACTCAGCATCTATAGGTTGCTGTTGCTCCACGGTGAGCAACGTTGCAAACCGTCGACGGGCCACTTCATCGTCCGAAAGCTCGTCCGGCGTATAGTCGCTTTCGACTTTGCCTTGTGCATCGGGGCGCAACTTGCGAGAGAGGGCAACGGCACGATTGTAGTCCGCTCCGGCACGACGTGTATCACCACTGTGCCGATAGAACTCGCTACGCATATACAGTCCTGACGGGAAATCGGGGAATGCCTTGATGACGTAATTAATGTCTTCAATGGCCTTGTCGTATCGTCGCTGTTGACCATTGATATATGCTCGCTGGTATCGAGCGCGCACGTTGTCCGGCTCGAGGGAAAGCACGCGGTCAAAGTCGGCTCGAGCTTTGTCGTAGTCTGATACTTCAGTTTCAAGCAGACCGCGGTTGAATAGCGCTACTGTATTGTATGGCTCAAGTGCAATGGCGTGGTCGAAGTCGTCAAGAGCACCGTCATAATCATCATTATTGTATTTGAGATAAGCACGGTTGATGTACAACCCGGCTGTATTCGGGCGCAGTTTGATCGCTTTTTCGAGATGATACATAGCCGTGTCGTTGTAAGCGGCACCGCGGCGCATTGCCAGTTCGGCAGCCATAGCATGGCCGTTAAAACTATTCGGATTGATTTCGATGGCTTTAGCGATATCCTTAAGGGCCATCACTGTATCCGCTTCCGGTGCTTCAAGTCGTTCGCGTGCGCGTCCGAGATAAGCACTTTCAAAGCGCGGATAGTGCTCAAGCAATTCGCCGAATGTACTATCTGCCGCAGCATATTCTTTCAGCGATGTCTGAGCCATAGCTTTATTAAACATTATTTGGCGGTTGCGCGGAAGCAGCGCCAATGCATGGTCGTAGTCAGAGACTGCACCGGCATTGTCGTCATAGTTTTGGCGTGCAACGCCACGGACTTCCCAAGCGTCAGATAGGAAGGGGTTGAGCTCGATGGCGCGTCCTGCGTCTTCAGCGGCGCCGCGGTAATCCTCGAGATTGAATTTGGCTACTGCGCGATAGAAGTAGGGCAGGGCGAGGTAAGGCTTTGCCGAGATTGCACGGTTAAAATACTGTATAGCCAGCATATAGTCTTCAAAATACATGCTGTTACGGCCTACGGTAATAGCCTGCTCGGCATTAATCTGAGCAGACATTGGGATGTGCGTAAATGCTAAGGCAAGAATTACGGCAACTTGTACGATACATGCGCGTAGTCTGCGGCATATACCGAAGTGATATTGTCTTATGGCTTGTGTGTGCGTGTACATTTGTTGTCGGGTGCAAATGTAGCAAATTTTTATGAGAATAGGGGTGCTTTGACTTCATTAAATAATAAACAAAACACGGCTCTTTCATTTAAAACGGCTTGTATTTCTCAAAAAAACATTTTGGGCAG
>CAVEDT010000221.1:0-3552 GCA_963614475.1 Roseburia faecis | reverse complement strand
CGATGACTGACACTACGGCCATTATCACAAGGGTTAGGTAATATCTTAATGCGGACATGGTGTGTACTCGATTATTGGATATGCGTTTACCAGGGCTTGTCAGTGGTGCGTCGGCCGTAGCCTTGGCGTTGCTCCTGATTTTTGCGAGTTTTGTTCTCTTTGTTTTGTACGGCGTTGAGTATCTGTTGTGAGGACTGACTCGGTTTTTGCTGTTGCTGTTGTTGTTGCTGCTGCTGTTTGTTTTTGTCCTTATCCTTATCCTTGTCCTTGTTGTTGCTGCCGCCGCCTTGGCTTTCGGGCGGAAGTTTGAGCTGGGCTATGCGTAGATTTTGCAAAGCCTTGATATTGGAAGGATTGCGTCTGAGTATAGCTTTGTAGTTTGATATTGCTTGCCGGTAGCTCTGGGTCGATTCTTGCGAGAGTGAATCTGCTAATTGGTTGGAAGTGCTGCCTTCCGTGGGAGCACCCATAGTTACGTCGGCACGGCGTAGAGAGTCGGCCAACCCTTTGAGATAGTCGCCTATAAAGACGGCATCATTGCCCAGGTTGTATATGGCTCTTTCACTGATGTTTGGATCGGATGCAGTTTTACCCAAATTGGCGAGTGCCAGACGTGCTTCGCGCAACTTTGCTGTATCGGCCGCTGTAGCACCCAAGAGTGTCGCCATAGCCTTGTCGTATTTTGCCGCTTCCGATGACGGGTTAGCCTTAAGGGCTTTATCGTAATCTTTGACGGCATCGGCATAATGCTCTTTCTTATATTTTTCGTTGCCGGATTTTATGGCGTTTCGTTCGGCCTTATTAGACATATCTGATGAGCATGAGACCATAAGAGCCGCTGCTATAGCCAATGTGGATGCCAGCGCGATTATATGAGCGTGTTTTATCAGAATCATGAGATGCGTTATTCTTTTTTACTATCGGTGCCGTTCTTTTTGTTTAGCTCGGCAAAGAAGTGTATATGTTTTAGCCAAGAAGTCTTTCGTTCGAGCAATAGTATGTCGCATATCAGGAGCGCAAGTGCCAACCATGCAAATAGTGGAAATTGCTCGGCGCTATTCTTATATTTTACAGCACCGAAGTCTGACTTTTGGAGATTGTCAAGTTGTTGCACGAGTTTGTCCAATGCGTCTGTATTCGAGCCGTTGACATATATGCCTTTTCCGGCTTTGGCTATTTCTTTGGCTGCGTTTTCGTTGACTGCCGTGATGACTTCCTTGCCATCGTTGTCCGTCAGGTATCCGCTACCGATGGGTATGCGTGCGCCCTTTGATGTTCCGACGCCGATTACGTTAACTTGAATTCCACTGTCAACTACGGCTTTAGTAGCATCAACAGCATTTCCGTCATGGTCTTCGGCATCGGTAAGCAGAATAATACATTTCTTGACGTCCTTTTTGTCGCTGAAGCACTTTTTACTCAAATTGATGGCTTCGCTGATGGATGTACCTTGATAGGGCATTAGCGAAGGATCAAGGTCATTGAGTATAAGTTTGGCCGAATAATAATCAGTTGTCAATGGCAGTTTGACCTTAGCATCACCGGCAAAAACCACGAGCCCTACTTTATCGTTTCCGAGACGGTCGGTGAGTTTCTCCAAAAGGAGTTTGGCGCGTTTCAGTCGCGAAATGCTTTTGGGGTCGTCGGTGGAAGCGGCAAGCATCGAGCGCGAGGCGTCAAAAGCTATCATCACCTCGATACCGCGTTTGCTGTCCGTCTGTTCGGTTTCGCCAAAGCGTGGACGTGCCAGGATGATGACGACGGCTGCGAGTGCTATCAGTTGAAGGGTGATTTTTATTCCGGTCTTGTAATGGGATGCGTCCGGCATCAGAGGAACCAGTGTCGATGGGTTCCCGAAGCGAGTAATCTTGCGCCGACGAGACAGCTTGGCAAGCCAGTACAAGAAGTACACTACCGGTAGCGACACCAGCAATATCAGTAATATAGGATTGGCAAAGTCTAACATTATCTATATGATATTCGAGGAGAATACGTTTTTTTTTTTTTTTTTGTTGAAAATCATGCTTACTAAGGCACTGTGCGGAATACTGTGTATCTCAAGACAAGCTCGAGAGCCAGAAGACCGAAAAGCAGCCAGCCCCACAATGCAAAGTCGTCTTCGGTGTGGCTGAATTGCTGTATGCTCATGTGGGTCTTCTCAAGACGGTCGATTTCGTTAAAGATATTTGACAATGTCTTATTGTCAGTTGCGCGGAAATACTTTCCGTTGGTATGTGTAGCTATGGACTGAAGTGTAGCCTCATCGATAACTACTTGCTGCATCTCGTATTGCATTCGGCCTAACGCGTCAATGCTTACGGGCGTAAGTGCACGGCCGCGTGTCCCGACAGCTATGGGATACACTTTGATTTTGCGCTCTTGTGCTACGGAGGCTGCATCCGATGGTGTTACAACACCGGTGTTGTTTGATCCGTCGGTGAGCAGTATTACACTCTTGCTCTTGGCTTTTCCGTCTATAAGCCTGGATATTGAAGTGGCAAGACCGTCACCGATAGCGGTACCATCTTCAAGCATCTCGGGCTTGATGCCTTCGATATAATTTATGAGTGCTGAGTGGTCCATTGTCAAAGGCAGTCCGGTCAAGCTCTCACCGGCAAATACAACCACGCCGATGTTGTCGTTAGGACGTCCCGTGATGAACTTCTGCGCCATTTTTTTGGCCGCTTCCATTCGGTTTGGCTTGAGATCTTGAGCCAGCATACTGGAGGAGACGTCAAGAGCGATGACGATGTCGGTACCTTCGGTATCGGTAGTGCGCCAGCTATCGCTTAGCTGAGGCCGAGCGAGGATGACAATCAGACAAGAGATTGCTCCGAGCCTCAGTACAAATAGTAGATGCCGCAATCGGGCACGCCAAGGCGTGGGCGTATTAGCATAAGGCGCAGTGGTGGATACGCCCATAGTCGGGCGCGCGTTTCGTGCCGTATACACGTATCTTGCAATAAGCAAGGCTAAGACAATGGGTATCAGCCAAAGTAAATGCGGATGAGCAAACTGCATGACGGTATTTTAGCTTTTTCGTTTTGTGTTCGTAGTCTTGGGGCTCTCGCTGTCGTTGACGACTTGTTTTCCCTTAGCGTTCTCGGCTTGTTTGCCTTTGGCGTTTTCTTCAACTTCGGGCAGGGGACGGGTAGTGGATACAAAGTCGTTGACGGCGTTGAACGAGCGGATATTTTCGGATATATCCGGACGTTGGCAAGCAAATTTCACGAAGTCGGCAGTACGAAGTACCGGCCCGAGAGCATCTATGAAATGCTTGAGCGTATCTTCGGCCGACATAGCCTCGAGTATTTGTGTCGTGGTCATTTCGCGTGCATTGACGCCGAAACGTCCGTCAATGTATTGACGCAAGATGTCCGTAAGTTCGGTGTAGTATTCTTTGTCATGTCCGCTTTCGGCGAGGTGACGCGCCTTAAGGGACGAGAGACGTTTGACTGCCAATTCGTAAGGCGGAATTACCTTTTTGTGCGGCAGCAGCGTCGGACCGTTTTTCTTATATAAGAAGAATATGACGGCACCAAGGGCTATGAC
>CAVEDT010000220.1:0-3571 GCA_963614475.1 Roseburia faecis | reverse complement strand
AGCGCTTCTACTATTGCCGTTGATCGTCTAGTAAAAACCAGCCCGGTCGGGTCGATGTAGCGCACCGGATTTCCACCGCAGAATAGGTACGGTGATTCCCACGGACGAAGTTCGCATAGCTCGTCCGCCGAACTAAATCGTGTTTCGGAGGGGACGCTCATGCGGGCGCCGTAGATGTACTCGCGCAGGCCATCGCGGCTGACGTACTCCTTGTCGCCGTAATGGTAGGGATTGGCGAATGAGGTACCCGATGTCGATTGTCCTGAGCCCGCAATGCCGATGCCGGCTTCGGCTGCGGGGTCGCGGTGGGGTTCGCCGTAGGGATAGTAAGATGTGGACTGGACGAGGGTGCCGTCTGAGCGGATGACGGCGATGTTGCTGCCGAGGTAGTCGGTGACGTAGTAGTGGGGAACGAGTTTGGCATCGAAGTATCCGCCGGCGAAGCGCAGCATCTCCAGCGTATCGATCTTAGAGTTGCCGGCACCGCCTCGTAGTACGTGGCCATCGCCACTGTACGCGCGCACGGATGTGCGGCGTGTGCGTCCCGGAAGCGCACCGGCGGAGACCGGGGCTACGGATGTTTCGTAGGATGTGTACAGATGGTTGCCCAGTGCATCCCAATACAGATATTGTCGGTGGCCGCCTTCGAGGTCGTACTGCATCGGGTGGCCGTCGGCATTCCACCGCGTATACAGCAGTCCGCGCGAAGTGTCCGACACCATGTCGCCGGCATCATTGTACGACAGTTCAAACTCGCCATCGGCGTGCAGCCCGGTGACGCCATCGAACGGCAAGGCCTCGGTTGTCGCAAGCATCCCGGTCATTCTATTGCCGTCATATTCCGCCATCACGTAATCGAGCGTCCCGAAGGTCTCTATCCGATCGAATCCGTCTCTGTCGATAATGCCGTGACGTTCAAATTCTGTGATGTTGCCTCTCTCGTCATACCAGTAGTATGCCGAGAAGTCGGGTATGCGATCTCTCTCGATGCCTGGCCTGTCCGCAAGCCCCTCCGCCGGAGTGAACACGGCGGAGGCCAGACGATTGAACGCATCGTAGCTGTAAGCGTAGTCACCCTCGTCCCATGTGCGTTTGGAGATATTGCCGTTGTAGCACGGCGCGTATTCCAGCGTATAGCCGATGGAGGAAGTGTTTGCCGCCGTGCCGTATGTGGTTTGCTGCGTCACGGGCCACGAGTGGACATCGTAGGAGTATTCGGTGGTTGCCGCATCGCCGTGACGCAGACGTGCCAGCCGCCCTATGGCGTCGTACTCGCGCCGGACGACCGCTGTTGCCCATCGCGCCGAGGCGGCGGGGCTTGCGGTGTCCGTGGCCTTGCTGCCTGCAGCGTCTTGTCCTGCCGCCAGTTCCGGCACTGACGCCGCATTCGCTTTGTCCACGCGGATGGTCGTGGATGTGAGGCGTCCGCAGTTGTCGTAGGCGTATTCTTCCTCCATATCGGGCAGGTATGACTCCGTATAAGTATATGTGCGCTTGGAGACTGTGCCATCGTAGTTGTATGCGGTGCGGCGCCGCCCGGAGTTGTAGCCCGTGGCGCAACGCTGTATCTCGCGTCCCTCGCCATCATAGTAGTATGCCTCATAGCCGCTGCCGGTGTACATGCCGGTCAGCAGTCCGGTGGCAGAGTAGTAGGACGCGGCTGTAGCATCCGCCTCAAAGGCGTAATCCGTGCCGAGGCTGCGCACGGCGACAAAGCGGTAGTCGTCGTAGTATTTCGCCCAGACTACATCGCCGGGCCAGGCCGTCGGGACGGGCGTCAAGGCATAGCCGCCACGGTCGTATTCGTCAGCAGCCGTCGTCAGCGAGGCCGTGCGACACACCGATGTAAAATCCTCGAGCTCGCCGTCCATCATGCCGCAGCGATACTTGGCCACCTGCCGCCCGCAGCCGTCATATGCAAACAAATGCCAGATGTCACTCGCGAGGCGTCCGTCACGTTCGGCCACAAGCCGCCCTGTCGGGTCGTACCGATATTCGGTGACAGCGAACTCTGCAAACGATATTAGCTGCATATCCTGCTTCAGCATAAACATAGCTAAATTACAAACAACCTATTAATTAGCGCCCTGGGGTTCGGCCCATTCACCATTCATAAGCCTGATTTTATAGCCATCCCGTGTATCGATGATTTTTACTTCATAAGGGTCAAATTCGCCCCAGTAAACTTTAGTTATATCATTGGTGAATTTTAGTGTGATAGTTTCCCCGTTTGTTTTCTTTTTTAAGTGCGACCCGACTTCTTCGCCAAAAAAAACGGTTTTAGAGCCAAAGCGGCAAAAACCACTCTGCCTTTGATCAAGCCCTTGATTATCTGTCCTATGGTCTTTAATAGCCCAAACCGCTCCCACTAAGTTAGTCGTAGTGTCACACGCATACATTGATTTATTAGAGAAAACCATCCAAGTAAACTGATTATAACTGTATGCTTCAAGCACCGGAATAGCTTTATGTAGCGCTTCGTATATAGTAGAATCTACTATAACTTCCGGGACTCGTCGTATAGTATATCCCGGTTTGGTTCTGGGTCGAGACGTTGCCATGGCCGACACACTAAATATCAGCACAATAGCAACAGCAAAATAGTACCACACGGTTTTATTTTGGCAAGATGCCATATTTGTCGATCGCTTTTTGTGTTGGTTGTTTGTTTTTTGGTGAATACTCATGATATGTGGGTGTTATGTTTGAATTTGCGTCTTTTTCAAAAAATAAAATCTTATGCTTAATGTGATATCCCAATATACACTCTATACCATACGCTATCATATAATCGCCATCCCAATCACTTGGCTTTGGTGACTCAAAATGATTGTGAATTTTCTCTCGTAGGTGATAGCCATATCGCAGCTGGTTCATGAACAAGAACATTGCAGCGCCATCGGCATCTTCCTCATTCGTTGTCGTTATGAAGTTTGAGGAGTTTTTGCCATCTCCGACAAGTATGCGTCCCCATTCCACTTTGGTGTGGGATGCGAGAAACTCGTGTATGATCCTGCCGTTCTCATCACCCATAACTCTCATCACAGTGTACAACGGCGTTATCCTACCCGTATAAGTGTTGTGGGATTGGATGGTGCGGTATTTCATTTTCGGAGACTCATCGATTGTTCCATCGTCATTCTTAACTTGGATCATGTCATATTTCTTGTTCTTTTGACTGTAGAGCAAGTATCCTCGGCTGTCATACACTAAGACGTCATTACCTGTCGGGTCTACATAAACGATTGGGTTGCACTTGCAAAAAGCATAAGGCGAAAATGACGGGTAATTTTCGGCATGTTTATCCATCGAATTAAACCGTGACTCGGAGGGGATGCACATGCGGGCGCCGTAGATGTACTCGCGAAGGCCATCGCGGCTGACGTACTCCTTGTCGCCGTAGAGGTAGGGATTGGCGAATGTGGCACTTGCCGTCGGTTTCCCGGGTTCGGAGATGCCGATGCCGGCTTCGGCTGCGGGGTCACGGTGGGGCTCGCCGTAGGGGTAGTAGGTGGCGGACTGGACGAGGGTGCCGTCTGAGCGGATGACGGCGATGTTGCTGCCGAGGTAG
>CAVEDT010000219.1:0-3596 GCA_963614475.1 Roseburia faecis | reverse complement strand
GGCTATGCGGCCAAACTCGAGACTCGTTTCGTCGGCATCGGCGTTGTAGGCAAACTTGCCGCCGGCAACCTCTTTGTCGGAAAATACGTTAAGACTGACGGCACCAACGGTATTCTGGCCTTTGGCCGCCCGTTTGAACAGCGTCCTACGCGCTTGCGCGGATACTTCAAATACCAGACTGCGCCCATATCCTCCACTACGGCAGGATTCAACGAGCTTAAAGGTCGTCCGGATACCTGTATAATATGGTGCGCGCTGATAGATACTCCCGAGCCATTTGAAATCCGTACCAATCCCAATAACCGTCAGCTCTTTGACCCCAATGGCTCCTATGTAGTGGCTTACGGTAAAATGGAATGCGGCAAAAACGTAGACAATTACACACAGTTCGACTTCGAACTCAAATATAACTCGACACAGCGAGTGCCCAAATACATACTAATCACCGCATCGGCCAGCAAATACGGAGATTACTTTACCGGCGGCAACGGGGCGGTGCTATATGTGGACGACCTCGAGTTGATGTACGACTACTGATGCTAAGAAGCACGTAGTCAGCAATAAATAGAACAAACCAACAAAATAGACAAATGTCACGCAAGCGTAAAGAACTGCCGACGCTCGAATCATTTGAGCTTACAGATATAGCGGCCGAAGGCAATGCCTTGGGGCGTACCGAAAGTGGTATGGTTGTCTTCGTGCCCTTTGGAGCACCCGGAGATATAGCCGATATCAAGATAGACAAAAAGAAAAAGAGCTTTGCCATAGGACATATAGCCCGTATGGTACATCCTTCGGATATGCGAGTGACGCCGCGCTGTCCGCATTTCGGAATATGCGGCGGATGCCGGTGGCAGCATATACCGTACGAACGTCAATTGCAGTGCAAACAACAGCAGGTGACGGACGCCCTCGAACGTATTGCCAAAATCGAAATTCCTGGAATAAATCCCATCCTCGGCTCTCCCGAGATATGGGAATACCGCAACAAAATGGAGTATACCTTCTCAAATCGCAGTTGGCTCACTTTTGAGCAACTTGCAAGTGGGGAGGAATTTACGGATCGTGATGCCTTAGGATTTCATATACCGGGTGCGTTTGATAAAGTTCTTGACATCCGGACATGCGTGCTTCAGGATGATATAACCAATCGTGTACGCAACCATATCAGGGCTTTTGCCAAGAGTCGTTCGTTGACATTCTATGATCTTCGCGCACAGCATGGCCTATTGCGCACGATGATGATTCGCGTTGTCACTACGGGCGACATTATGGTAGTCATGGTGTTCGGCGAAGACAATGCCGAACAAATCAAATTGGTTATGGACAATTTGGCCGAGACCTTCCCCGAAATTACTTCGTTGCAATATGTGGTGAATACCAAGGCCAACGACACTTTCGGAGACTTGGATGTATATCCGTATCGCGGAGCACCGTATATAGAAGAAGAAATGGAAGGACTGCGCTTCCGCATAGGGCCCAAGTCGTTCTATCAGACCAATTCGCGAGGTGCTTATCAATTATATAAGGTCGTGCGAGACTTTGCCACACTTGAGGGTAATGAATTGGTATACGACCTTTATACAGGTACCGGAACTATAGCCAACTTTGTCAGCCGCCGTTGTCATCACGTTGTGGGCATAGAGTATGTTCCTGAGGCCATAGAAGACGCCAAGGTAAACGCCAAGGTAAACGGCATAGACAATACCGAATTCTATGCCGGCGATATGAAAGACGTGCTCAACGACCAATTTGTCAAAGAGCACGGACATCCTGACGTGATCATTGTAGACCCGCCGCGAGCCGGTATGCATCAAGATGTAGTGGACGTCCTGCTGAGAACTGCCGCCAAGCGCATAGTATACGTAAGCTGTAATCCGGCGACACAAGCACGCGATTTGGCGTTGCTGGACCCCATATATGAGGTGACGGCCGTACAACCCGTGGATATGTTCCCACATACACAGCATGTCGAGAATGTGGTGCGCTTGAGCTTGCGCGATGTCCCTAAGCAGCCGCGACAGTGCGATCAGGCGGGCGAAGACACTTCGGGCGGCAATGTCCCCGAACCCGAGAGCGACGAATTGTAATAGCGGGTATCACCTGAAACTTCCTTGCCTACAAAAGGAGGCAGAGTGACAACGGCATCCGCGGACGGCAATTCGACTTCGGCGACAGCCAGCCCGGACAACTCGCCCTCGAAGACGTCCACTTCCCAGGTATATCCGCCAAACTCTACGAAGTGGCGACGTTTGATGACAAGTCTTCCGATATGAAGTTTCATCATTGCACGCGCATCCTCGACCGGTATCGGGTATTCCCATTCGCCGCGAGATATGCCTTTGTTGCGGCTCTTGACAGTCAAAAAAGCCGAGAAGTCGTCAATAATGCGGACGCGGACGGTGCAGTCCGGATTTACGGACAGGTAGAATTGGCAGAAGTGACGGCTCGCAGACGACATAGAACGCCACTCATCGGATTTTACAAGATACTTTCGTTCGATTTCGACAGCCATAATTAATGAATTAGGCAAAAAACTTTTGTTCAAAGTTAGCGAATATTTCCGACAAACGATGGAAAGACGTTATATAATTATGCTTTTACTGGCCGTAGTTGCCTTCACGGGAATGGCAGCCACGTCGGTGTCTTCGTATCTCGTACGAGGTATTGTCAAAGACAGCATTACGGACGAGTCCGTGCCGTATGCACGCATAACGTCCTCCACTAAAAAGGGAAGCACCGTGGCCGGGCCGGACGGAGTGTTTGAGATAACGGTACGCGACACGGCATCGTGGCTCAAGGTTACGGCCCAAGCTTATGAGACTAAGACTATAAAAATCAGCCGAGGTCAGGTGAATATGTATGCCGTGTATCTTTCGCCGCAAGTTCAGGAATTACAAGCGGTAGTCATCAAGAAGCAAAGATACAGCAAGCGAAATAATCCGGCTGTGGATATGATGCAGCGGCTGCGTCGTCAGAGCCAAGGCCGAGACCCGCGACGCAACGATTATTACAACTATCGTCAGTATCAGCGAATATCCATAGCCCTGAACAATTTCACCAAAGATCCGTCGACAAGCAAGTTACTGAAACGCTTTCCGGTACTATGGTCCTGTATGGATACTTCCGATATTTCCGGGCGGCCTATAATGCAACTATCGGTCAAGGAAACGGCTTCGGACATCCATTATCGCCGTCATCCAAAGGCATTGCGTGAAATAGTGACAGCATATAACAGTACAGGTGTCGACAAGATTTTTGACCAAGAGAGTATGCAAACATTTCTTGAGGATATCCTGCGTCCGGTGGATGTCTTCAATGGCGAGATTACGCTGCTACAGAATCGTTTCGTCGGTCCGTTGACAGCCGTATCGGCAGATTTTTATCGTTTCTACCTCGGAGACACCATCACGACGAGTGAGGGGCGGAAATTGGTCCCGCTAAGCTTTTATCCACGCAATAAGGCTTCGTTTGGCTTTATAGGCAGTATGGAGGTAGATGTAACCGATTCGGTGCTGTTTGTCAATCATATAGATATGCGTATCTCACCGGATATAAATCTCAACTTCATACATAATCTGAGGCTTGAGCAATCG
>CAVEDT010000218.1:0-3600 GCA_963614475.1 Roseburia faecis | reverse complement strand
GGTTGAGCAGTACGGGGTGACCTTTCATCACATATTCGAGGATGTCCCATACGACGGGTTCCTTACGGTCGACAATCTTCTTGGCGGACTTGACGGTCTTGACAATGCCGCGTTCGATAAGTTTGCGGATGATGAAGGGTTTGTACAGCTCGGCTGCCATATATTTGGGCAGGCCGCATTCGTGCATCTTCAGTTCGGGGCCGACCACGATGACCGAACGAGCGGAGTAGTCGACACGTTTACCGAGGAGGTTTTGACGGAAACGACCTTGTTTGCCTTTGAGGGCATCGCTGAGGGACTTCAACGGACGGTTGGCATCGGACTTGACAGCCGAGGAGCGGCGCGAGTTGTCAAGCAGCGAGTCGACGGCCTCCTGGAGCATACGTTTTTCGTTGCGCAGGATCACGTCGGGAGCCTTGATTTCGATGAGTCGTTTCAGACGGTTGTTGCGGATGATTACGCGGCGATAGAGGTCGTTGAGGTCACTGGTGGCAAAACGACCGCCGTCCAGGGGCACAAGAGGACGCAATTCGGGCGGAATTACGGGTACTGCCTGGAGTATCATCCATTCGGGCTTGTTGCGGCCGCGGGATTGACGGAAGGACTCGACAACCTGGAGGCGCTTCAGGGCCTCGGTTTTGCGTTGCTGGCTACCGTCTGTATCGGCCTGATGACGCAGTTGAGCGGCCAGGTCGTCGAGATCTATGTCCTTGAGCAGGTCGTAGATGGCATCGGCGCCCATCTTGGCCACGAACTTATTGGGATCGTCGTCTTCGAGGTTTTGGTTGTCGGCAGGCAGGTTGTCAATGATGGCGAAATACTCGTCTTCGGTCAGCAGGTCAAGGCGTTGCACGTATACGGGCTCACCGTTACGGTCGCGGACGTCCTCGCCGGGCACTGCTATTTCGTGGCCGGGATTGATGACGATGTATTTCTCGTAATATATTACCTGGTCGAGCTTCTTGGAAGGGAGTCCCAGGAGGTAGCCTATTTTGTTGGGCAGCGAGCGGAAGTACCAGATGTGAGCCACGGGTACTACCAACTTGATGTGGCCCATGCGTTCGCGGCGCACTTTTTTCTCGGTGACTTCGACACCGCAGCGGTCGCACACGATGCCTTTGTAGCGGATGCGCTTGTACTTGCCGCAGTGGCATTCGTAGTCCTTGACGGGACCGAAGATGCGCTCGCAGAACAGACCGTCGCGCTCGGGCTTGTAGGTGCGGTAGTTAATGGTTTCGGGCTTGAGCACCTCGCCGGAGGACTTCTCCAGAATTTCCTCGGGGGAAGCCAGGCCTATAGTAATCTTCGAGAACCCTTGTTTGGTGGGTTTGTCTTTTCTGAAAGCCATATATGGTTGTATCTTATTTTCGGTGTATGGATGTTGTGCTGAGGAGCGAATTTTGTTGCCGGACCGGGCTTCCGGCCCGGCAACTTATATGACGTGTGTCAGAGGACGTGTTACGGTTCGAGGTTGACACTCAGACCCAGGCCGCGAAGCTCGTGCAGAAGCACGTTGAGCGATTCGGGAATGCCGGGAGTGGGCATCGGCTCGCCTTTGACGATGGCTTCGTAGGCTTTGGAGCGGCCGTTGACATCGTCGGACTTGATGGTCAAAATCTCTTGCAGGATGTGGGAGGCGCCGAAGGCTTCGAGCGCCCAAACTTCCATCTCGCCGAAACGCTGACCGCCGAACTGAGCTTTACCACCCAGAGGCTGCTGGGTAATCAGTGAGTACGGGCCTATGGAGCGAGCGTGCATCTTGTCTTCGACCATGTGGCCGAGTTTAAGCATATAGATGACACCTACGGTGGCGGGCTGGTCAAAGCGTTCGCCGGTGCCGCCGTCATAGAGGTAGGTCTTGCCGTAGCGCGGCAGGCCTGCTTTATCGGTCCATTCGTTGAGGTCGTCGAGGGATGCGCCGTCAAAGATGGGCGTCGCAAATTTCTCGTCGAGCACGCGGCCGGCCCAGCCTAAGACGGTCTCGAAAATCTGACCCAGGTTCATACGCGAAGGCACACCCAGAGGGTTGAGACAGATGTCCACCGGAGTACCGTCCTCAAGGAAGGGCATATCTTCCTGGCGCACGATGCGCGATACGATACCCTTATTACCGTGACGGCCGGCCATCTTATCACCTACGCTGATTTTGCGCTTCTTGGCGATGTAAACCTTGGCGATTTGCATGATTCCGGAGGGCAGGTCATCGCCGATGGTGAGGTCAAACTTGCGACGGCGCAGCTGGGTATCCAATTCCTTGGCTTTGCGCAGGTAGTTGACGATTGTGCGACGTATCAGGTCGTTCTTGTGGGCATCGGTGGTCCACTTGCTCAGGTTGACGGTATCGAAGTTGATTTCGCGGAGGACTCCGGCGGTGAATTTCTCGCCCTTGGGGATGATGTCCACTCCGAGGAAGTCCTTGACACCCTGGCTGGTGCGATTACCGATAAGAGATGTCAGTTTATTGATAAGTACGGTCTTCAGTTCTTCGGCCTTGGCGTTGTATTCTTCGTCAAGCTTGGGCATGAGCGCTGATGCGGCACGTGCCTGCTTCTTGCTGGCTTTGCTGAAGAGGTTGGTTCCGATTACGACACCCTTGAGCGACGGAGTGGCCTTGAGTGAGGCATCCTTGACGTCGCCGGCCTTGTCGCCGAAGATGGCGCGAAGCAGTTTCTCTTCGGGAGTGGGGTCGGACTCGCCTTTAGGCGTAATCTTACCGATCATAATGTCACCGGGGATGACATGTGCACCTACACGAATGATGCCGCGCTCGTCGAGGTCCTTGGTGGCATCCTCGCTGACGTTGGGTATATCGTTGGTCAGTTCCTCGAGACCACGCTTGGTTTCGCGTACTTCCAACGAGTATTCGTCTACGTGTACGCTCGTGAGGATATCCTCGCGTACGACGCGCTCGTTGAGCACAATAGCATCCTCGTAGTTGTAACCCTTCCAGGGCATGAATGCCACCTTGAGGTTGCGCCCGAGTGCCAATTCGCCGTTCTCGCTGGAATAGCCTTCGGTGAGTATATCGCCCTTCTCGACGCGCTGGCCCTTGGTGCAGATGGGACGCAGGTCGATGGTGGTGCTTTGGTTGGTCTTGCGGAATTTGGGAAGATGATATTCCTTGACTGCATCATCAAAGGATACAAATTCCTCGTCCGGTGTACGCTCGTAGCGGATGCGGATGGTGGTGGCGTCGACAAATTCGACTACACCGGGACCTTCGGCGGCTATCTGCGTACGGCTGTCGCGTACCAATTGGCCTTCGATACCGGTACCTACGATAGGCGACTCGCTGCGCATCAGCGGCACTGCCTGGCGCATCATGTTCGATCCCATGAGTGCGCGGTTGGCATCATCGTGCTCCAGGAACGGAATCAACGATGCGGCGATAGATGCTATCTGCGTAGGCGATACATCCATGAGGTCGACTTGGTCGGGCGAAACCACGGGGAAGTCGGCATCCAGACGTGCCTTGATTTTGTCGTTCTTGAATGTTCCGTCTTCATTGACGGGGGCGTTGCCCTGGGCTATAATCTTGCCTTCTTCGATTTCGGCCGTCATATAGACAACTTCATCGTTCTTCAGATTGACGTGACCGTT
>CAVEDT010000217.1:0-3602 GCA_963614475.1 Roseburia faecis | reverse complement strand
GTCGGTGACAGTGGCATCGTCAATCACGATAGGCTGGGCATGGGCGGTAGATTGTTCCAGCAAGTCAAGGATGTTGAGCAATTTGCGCGCATCGCCGCCGGCATATCGGAATAGCGCGGTGGTTTCGTGTACTTGTACTTGGCGTTTGGACAGCACTTCGTCCTCGGAGATAGCGCGGTCGAGCAACGTTTTCAGCTCGGCCTCCTCCAAAGGGCGCAGAGTATATACTTGGGCACGCGACAGTAGCGGACGAATAACTTCGAAAGACGGATTTTCGGTAGTCGCGCCTATCAGCGTGACAATTCCGCTCTCGACAGCACCCAGCAGACTGTCTTGCTGTGATTTGCTGAAACGGTGGATTTCATCGATAAATAATATCGGGCGAGCACCTTGGCCAAACATGCTGCCGGCATCGAGGCGACACCGCTCAATGACTTCGCGTACCTCCTTAACACCTGCGGTGACAGCCGAAATGGTGTAGAACGGGGCGTTTATAGTCTTAGAGATGATTCGCGCCAATGTGGTTTTGCCTACTCCGGGTGGGCCCCAGAGTATGAAAGAGGCGATGTTACCCGTCTCAATCATTCGGCGGATGATGCCGTCCGGACCGACAAGGTGAGTTTGCCCGACATATTGGTCGAGGGTGGTAGGGCGCAGTCTTTCGGCAAGAGGAGCTAACATTGCGGTGATTGTGATTTGTCGTTAGATAAATGGTGGCTTTGTCCGGTCATATTATAGAGTTGTGTCGACTATGCGCGGATTGGACAGGCGCGCGCCGCGCAGGTATGCGTCTGTATCCATGCGGCGTTTGCCGGTGGCTTGAAGGCTTAGAATGTGCAGTATACGGTGGTCTCCGCATACCACACCGAGTTTGTCCGCTTCGGCAACCACGGTACCGGAAACCGCATTTGCATCGACGGTGTCGCCTACGCGAGTGCTAAAAATCTTGAAGTCGGTAGGCGTCAGGTTGTCGGCGCACAGCGTGGTCCAAGCGCCGGGGTAGGGCGAGAGTCCGCGTACAAGGTTGTGTACCTCCAAGGCCGGGCGAGTCCAATCGATATGGCATGTCTCGCGGAAAATCTTTGGCGCCGGGCGGCACTGTCCCGAAGTCATAGCACTCTGTGGTGTGGTTTTGAGGTCCCCGGCCACGATATGAGCCAAAGTGCGTTCCACCAAATCGGCGCCCAGGGCCATCAGTCGGTCGTGTACGGTGCCTACATTATCCTCATCGGTAATGTCTATGGCGCACTGGTCGATGACATCGCCGGTGTCTATTTCGTGCTTAAGGAAGAAAGTGGTTACGCCTGTGCGTGTATCGCCGTTGATGACGGCCCAGTTGATGGGCGCGGCGCCGCGATAGTCAGGCAGTAGTGATGCGTGGAGATTGAAAGTCCCGAGGCGCGGCATTTGCCACACCACTTGCGGAAGCATACGGAAGGCAATGACTACAAACAAATCGGCGTTGAGGCTTTGCAACTCGTCCACAAAAGCCGGGTCGCGCAGTTTCTCCGGCTGCATCAGGTGCAATCCGTGAGCCAGAGCGTATTCCTTGACCGGCGACATATACATACGATGTCCGCGTCCGGCGGGTTTGTCGGGCATGGTCACCACACCCACGACATTGTAGCCGGATGATACTATTCGGTCCAGACTGGGTACGGCAAAATCGGGCGTACCCAAAAATACTATTTTGAGGTCTTTCTTTTCCATTGTCATTGAGGATTTTGAGATGTTGGGGTGGGAGTAGCATCGTTATGCGCTGCTTCGGCATGTGCGGCGGCCGCTTCGAGTGCATGCCATAGCGGGTCGTCCGGAACGGGTGCGGTGACGTCTATGGTGATGTGCGACACCGGGTGCTCGAAGACTATGCGTCGCGCCAGCAACGAGATGCTTCCGTCCGGGTTCGAGCGACGGTCTCCGTATTTGAGGTCGCCTTTGATTGGGCAGCCTATAGCCGCCAATTGTACGCGTATCTGATGCTTGCGTCCGGTCAGCAATTGCACCTCGATAAGAGTGTAGTGGTCTCCGTGAGCCAAGACGCGATAGTTGAGTCGGGCCTCCTTGCTTCCCGGATGCGGGGTGTCGTTGGCGTATGACTTATTGGACGCCTCGCGGGTTGTGATATAATGTGTCAAGGTGTCCTGCTGTCGCGGCGGATTGTTGCGACTTATGGCCCAGTATGTCTTATGAATCAGACCGTCACGAAGCATGGCATTGAGTCGTGACAACGCCTTGGAAGTCTTGGCAAAGACCACGACGCCGCCTACGGGACGGTCCAGTCGATGCACCACCCCCAGAAACACTTCGCCCGGTTTGTCATACTTAGCCTTGAGCCAAGCCTTGATAATTTCGCTCAGCGGAGTGTCGCCCGTCTTGTCGCCTTGAACGATTTCGCCAGGCGCCTTGTTGACTATGACTATATGGTTGTCCTCGTATAGTACTTCCATTGTTTGTATATGCTTCTGTTGCTGTCTGTTCCTTTTCGGTGTATGCCGTTTGGACCGTACCGGACTACAAAGGTACTCATTTCCCACGGATTTTCGGCAATCCAAAAAACGAGGCCACGTCGATTGGGCAAGCGAAATGTCGAATAGAGGTATTGGGCAGCGCACCGCGAGATACCGTCGTGGCTGCCGTATAGGATGGCGATGTCGCGAAAAATGCGTATCTTTGTGCGTACATTCAGAAATAATAAAAATATAGATGAAACAAGTAGCACGACTGTTGGCAGATAAATTGCTGTCTATCAGTGCAATCAATCTCCAGCCTGACAATGCCTTCACCTGGGCTTCGGGTTGGAACAGTCCTATATATACGGACAATCGCAAGACCTTGTCGTATCCCGAGATTCGTTCGTTCATAAAAATCGAACTGGCTCGGCTGATTGTCGAGAATTTCGGAACGCCGGATTATATAGCCGGCGTAGCCACCGGCGCCATAGCACAGGGCGCACTTGTGGCCGACCTCTTAGGTGTGCCGTATATCTACGTGCGGTCGGCGCCTAAGGACCACGGACTTGAAAATCTGATAGAAGGCAACCTCATCCCGGGCAAAAATGTCGTAATCATCGAAGACCTTGTGTCGACGGGTCGCAGTTCGCTGAAGGCTGTCGATGCAGTGCGTATGGCCGGCGGCGAGGTGCTGGGTATGGCGGCAATGTTCACGTACGGCTTTCCGGTAGCCACCAAGGCTTTCAAGAAAGAAGAAGTACGTCTTGTGACATTGTGCGACTACGACACAATGATAGAGTCGGCTCTTGATACCGGATATATCAAGCCGACGGATGTGGAGACACTTCAGGCGTGGCGTAAAGATCCGGCCAATTGGTTGCCCGGGGCTTTGGGTTGAGTTACGCAAAGGTAATAGACCGGACAAATTAACACATAGAACATTCTTTATGGCAATATACACAGGAAAAATAGTGCGCGTGGAGACTTCACCCGAAGCTATTGCCGCACGTTTTAGCGACCTCTCGACATTGGAAGGCTTGCTGGAAAAGCTGCCAGAGGAGCAGCGCAAAAGCATAGGACAGGTGTCTTTCGAAAAGGCAGCCATCGTTGTAAATAATCCCAAGGTGGGCAATGTGCGCATGGAAGTGAAAG
>CAVEDT010000216.1:0-3617 GCA_963614475.1 Roseburia faecis | reverse complement strand
GGAAATCTCCAATTATACTTTCGCTTACTGCTCTGGGCTAACATCCGTGATTATCGGCAAGTCTGTCACTTACATCGGCAGCAGCGCATTCAAAGACTGCTCCGGTCTGTCTTCAGTGGTATTTAACGCCGAAAAATGCTCCGTTATGGGGAGATTAGTGTCCCCTGTATTCTCTGGTTGCACAAACGCGGCAAAACTAACGATTGGCGAAACGGTCTCCACAATTCCGGATTATGCTTTTTGTGGATGGGAGGGACTAACCTCAGTTACCATATCCAACAATGTCTCATCAATTGGTGATTATGCCTTCTGCAACTGTAAAAGTTTGTGCTCGCTTACGATAGGAGCCGGCGTCACACAAATAGGGTCGTATGCTATTGGCTATGAGAAGT
Organism: Roseburia faecis; assembly: GCA_963614475.1. Taxonomy (GTDB): domain Bacteria; phylum Bacteroidota; class Bacteroidia; order Bacteroidales; family Muribaculaceae; genus CAG-873. The sequence goes on along the minus strand of CAVEDT010000216.1, from coordinate 3,225 downwards.
CAGCTACTATAGTGCCTAGTACCCCTCATATATCCAAAGTTGCAAAGCTGATTTGGTTGCCCAACACACCTCCAGATGGCTATGATTACGCTAAAGCTAAAGCAAACTATTGTTCAACCGACCGATACAATAGCTTGAATAATTGTAAAGAATATCAGTATCTTAGTTCTATGTTTGAGGTAAATGGGATATGTTATGTCCCAGTAAGTCCGTCGGAAAAGACATGCGAAGCTATTGACTGTACATATGCCCCTGAGTATACAGTAGCCCAGTTCAGCAAGACCATAAACTACAAAAGTGTTCAGATGACGCTTAAAGGTATTAATCCATATACCTGTTATCACAACACACATATAACAAAAGTCATTGCCGACTTCGATGGATTATGGGGAGATTACGCGTTCAGCGGCTGCTCGTCACTGGAGAGCATTACAATACCAAACAACGTTGAAAGCATTGGTCAATGCACATTCGAGGATTGCTCTGCGTTGACCTTTGCAAAAATCGGAAGCGGATTAAAGTCAATACCGTATGGCACGTTCAGAGGTTGCTCGTCACTTCCGAGCATTACTATTCCCAAAAACGTAACAGAGATAGGGGATTATGCCTTTAGCGGCTGCAAGTCGTTGGCAGATGTATATATCGAGGACAGGGAAGATGAGATCAGCCTTGGGTCGAACGACTCATCACCGCTATTCTCCGACTGTCCGCTGAAGACGGTGTATATCGGCGGCAATATCTCGTATTCGACGTCATCGGACAATGGTTACTCGCCGTTCTATCGCAACACAAGTCTTGAGAAGGTGATTATCACGGACAAGGAGACCGAGATTAGCGAGAACGAGTTCTACGGCTGTACCGGGCTGAAGTACATCACTATGGGTGACAGCATCGAGAAAATTGGCGACTGGGCTTTCAGCGGATGCAGCTCGTTGGACTTCTTCCGCGTAGGATCCAATGTCAAGACCATCGGAAAGGAGGCATTCTCGGACTGCACGGCGATGACCAAGCTGATTACCACCGCCCCGGTGCCGCCTACCTGCGGTAGCCAGGCCCTCGATGACATCAATAAATGGACTTGCGAACTATTTGTTAATAAGGAGTCTATCAACCTGTACAAAGCAGCGGAGCAATGGAAGGAATTCTTCTTTATCTCCGAGTATGACGGCGTGGACGATGTCAGCGTTGACACGCTTGACGCGCTCTACGAGGTGTATAACCTGCAAGGCTTACGCGTGGGCAGCGGTATGCGCGAAGCGGAAATCACCGCCGACGCACTGCCCCACGGGGTCTACATTCTTGTGTCGCCGCAGGGTCGCAAGAAGCTGAAAATCTAAAACTGATTCACTTACAATACACAACAGAAGGGCGCGGATGTCGGCGGCGATTGCCTCCGATATCCGCGCCTGCTATGTGTGCTATTTCGAATTTTCTCAGTCCGGATGGGCCGCCGTGCTAAGCGAATCTATGACCAATCCCACTGTATGAGGATGTGCCAAAACGGTGTCCCTTGAGGAATAAGATTCCATAAAGCGTGCGCAGTAGGGGTAGGTTAGATCAGGCCTTACGCGCTATGTAAAATACATAGCCGTAATAGCGGTGATAGCGGCTGTATATCGCGGCCTCGTGTCTTTGGTTGGCGACGAGGGCTTGTGCTGTTTTGTCGTCTGCGTGACGGGACAAGAAAAGCGCCTGCGCTTGCTGTTGCGGTTCGTAAAAATTTGTGGTCCAGCATTCTTGCGGCAATACGAATGCGGCCACGGGCGTATATCCGCAGCGCTGTATTGCAGCCAGATTGCCGGACATATCGGTGATGCCGGGGTAGGCATCGCGCCAGAAAGTCTCGACTTCGTTCGGGCGGCTGTCGGTGAGCCAGGTGGCATCGGTGACGGCTATGTAGCCCCTGTCTTTGAGCATCGGACGCCATGTGTGCAGCCCTTTTTCGAAGCCGATATTGTATATGGCGCCCTCGCACCACAGCAGGTCGAAGGTCTCGTCGGCGTAGTCGAGTGCATCCATAGATGCTGCCGAGGTGTCGATGTGCGTGGATAGTCCGGCGGCATCGGCACGTTGGGACAATCGTGTCAGAAACTGCGGAAAAAGGTCGATGGCTGTGACGCGTGCCCCGGTATCGGCGGCCAGTAGTAGAGTCGAGCTGCCAGTGCCGCAGCCGATGTCGGCGATACGGCTGTGGGTATTGATGCCCGGTACAAAGCTCAGGGCGCGACGTGTAACTTCATCGCTGCCCGGACCTTGGCGGTCGATGGATGCAAAGTATTCGCAGATAAGCGAGAAGTCGAAGTCGTGTATCGACGAATTGTCGTCGCTGTGCGATGCTTCGGCGGTGGGTTGCGTCGATGTCGATGTTGCGGCCGGGGATTCGGCTGCGCCGTTGCTGTTGTTGTCGGTCTGGTTGTCGGTTGTATTTGTCTGTGACATTGTTTCGTGTATTGTTTAAGTGATTAATGGAGGATATAACAATAACCCTGTCGGAGGATCGATCGTCTTCCGATAGCGATAAATCTTGTGTGCCGCGCGGCGGCAGTCACGCCTCCGCGTCAGGCAGTCACGCTACAATGTCCGTATACTGTTTGGTCATGCGCTGCAAAGGTACGCATTTTCCGCCTATCGGCGAAAAAAACAATGCCGCGCTTTTACTGTCAAGTGCCGCTTCGACCTCCATTTTTTTGCCGAAACATTTGCCTAAGTCTGAATTTCACTGTAATTTCGCCGCCGAATATGGAAGAGTCAATAAAAATCAACAAAGTATTGATCCGTAATCTTCAGATGGAAGATTACGAGCAATTGTCGCAGTCGTTTACGCGCGTGTACGCTGACGGCAGCGACGTTTTTTGGACCCGCGAGCAGATTAAGAAGCTGATAGACATTTTTCCCGAGGGTCAGATAGTGACGGTCGTGGACGACAAGATAGTGGGCTGTGCCCTTGCGTTGATTGTCGATTACAATCTGGTAAAGAACGACCATACTTATGCCCAAGTGACAGGCAACGAAACGTTCAGCACCCATAATCCTCACGGCAATATCCTCTATGGCATAGAAGTGTTTATACATCCGCAGTATCGCGGATTGCGTCTTGCCCGTCGTATGTACGAGTATCGTAAGGACCTCTGCGAATCGCTCAATCTCAAGGCCATAATGTTTGGCGGACGTATCCCCAACTACCACAAATACGCCGACAAAATGCGCCCCAAGGAGTATATAAAC
>CAVEDT010000215.1:0-3620 GCA_963614475.1 Roseburia faecis | reverse complement strand
CGATGATAGTGTCCGTTGATATGTGCAATAACAGGGTATTGCAACAATATATCGGCGTAATCGCGCCAGTTGTCAAGGTCGTTCTGTCGTATGGGGTAGTGATTGAAAGACAAGACTTTTGTCCCGGGAGTCACCAGGCTGTCAAGTGTAGACTTCAGCCAGTGTAAATCCTCCTGCTTTATGTGTCCGTCGCCCATCTTCATAAACGGACCGCAGTTGATACCGACCACGACCAGCGAGTCGACTTTAAAAACAAAGCGGTCATTACCGAATATGTCTACAAACGTCTTGGTAGCGCTTTGGCTCCAGTTGTTTTCGTGGTTGCCGGGCAATACATAAAGCGGGAAGCGTATTGCAGACACTATGGACTTTACGTTGGCCAGTTGCTCGTCACTACCTTCATTAGTTAGGTCGCCGTCAATGATGACGGCATCATAATTGCCGGCATTAATCTCGTCCACGACATGTCGCAACTGCACATCATTGGCATTGCCGGGCGTCACATGTATGTCCGACAGTACGGCAAAACGTTGCGACCAGGCCATCGGTATGGCAATGGAAACAAGCGTAGCCGCTAAGAATCTCTTGAGATGCATGTTATCTTTTATTGGGTTTTATATTATGGTGAAACTTGGATTTTGTCGATATAACGTATGTAAAGATACAGACTTTTTTTGTAACTTCGCTATCCATTATGAAAAAGATTGACGACGAAACACGACAACGCATACTTGACGCAGCGGACATTGTTGAAGTAGTTAGCGACTTCGTAAGCCTTAAACGCCGAGGCGCCAACTATATAGGACTATGCCCGTTCCACAACGAACGCACTCCGTCATTTTCGGTTTCACGCAGTCGCGGAATATGCAAATGCTTCAGCTGCGGCGAAGGAGGCTCGGCTGTCAATTTCATAATGAAGATAGAGAACATCGGATACTACGATGCGCTCAAATACCTTGCCCGTAAATACGGCATCGAAGTCAAGGAACACGAAGTGTCTGCAGAAGAGCGGGAGGCGGAAAACAGACGCGAATCAATGATGGCCGTGAACACCTTTGCCTTAGAACACTTCGAGCACAATATACACGATACCGAAAACGGAAGAGAAATAGGACTAAGCTACTTCAAAGAACGCGGTGTCAACGATGAAATGATAAAGCATTTCCATCTTGGGTATGCACTTGACGTCGCTGACGACCTATTAAAATCCGCCTTAGCCAAAGGCTACCGTGAGCAAGTGCTATTAGACACCGGACTATGTGCTAAGAATAGTCGTGAAATCACATACGACCGCTTCAAAGGCCGCGTAATTTACCCCATATTCAGCGTTTCGGGACGCCCCATAGCTTTTGGCGGAAGGACATTGCGTTCCGATAAAAAGGTCGCAAAATATGTCAACTCCCCCGAGTCCGAAATTTACCACAAGTCATCAGTGCTTTATGGCCTTTATCAAGCCAAGCAATCCATTGTGCGTAAAGACAAATGCTTCCTTGTAGAAGGATATATGGACGTAATCTCCATGTGTCAAGCCGGCATAACAAATGTGGTGGCATCATCCGGAACATCGCTGACACAAGGACAAATACGTCTGATACATCGCTTTACAAAGAATGTAACCGTAATCTACGACTCGGATGCGGCAGGCATCAAAGCATCGCTTAGGGGCATAGATCTTCTTCTTGCCGAGGGATTGAATATCAAAGTGCTATTACTGCCGGACGGGGACGATCCGGACACCTTTGCACAGCACAACAGCCCGGCTTTTGTCGAAAAATATATTGAAGATAACGAACAAGACTTCATCGGATTCAAGACTCGTATACTGCTTGACGGGGCAAAAAACGATCCTCTGCAACGTTCGCGAGTTATCACCGACATCATAAACTCGGTGGCATGTATTCCCGATCCGATAACGCGCCGTATATATCTGCAAGAATGCAGCCGCTCGTTAGATATGGACGAGACGACATTAGCGCTTCAGTTGAAACGTGCGATGGCAGCCAAAGAAGAAAAACGCCATTATGAAGCCACGGTAAGTGCGAATACGCGAGACCTGCCACAAGACACGGATTCTGCAAAATCAGGATCAGAGACACAACCACAGTCCTCGGTGACTTCGGCCTCATCCACCGTTCAGACGTCCAATTTATCAGCTACACACACATCATTCATTCGACCATACGAAATCGAATTGTTGCGCTATGTCGTACGATTTGGTATGTTTACACTTTGCGATGCATACGACTCTGAGGACAATCTCATACCGCTATCGGTATACGAATATGTATACCAAGACTTTGCCTCTGAAGGTATTGCGTTTTCCACTGAGGAGTGTGTCCGATTATGGGACGCAATTAAAGCTATAGCAAGCAATTGGACGGTAGATTATAAAGCACAAAAAGAGACCATAGAACACGAAGTCGCGGAATTTGAGGCAAAGCGCCGACAAGAAATAAGAGAACAAGCCAAAGACGTACAAGACATTCAAAGACTGGAAAGTACCCTGGCTTTTGATGCCGCACAGATGAGAGAAAGACTAGACAAGACGTTCGCGTGCAACTATCTTAGCGATCGTCTACTCTCACATCCGGATGACATAGTCCGCAACCTTGCAGGGGAATTAGCCATAAACAAACACGCCCTAAGCAAGATTCACAGTAAGATGACCCATATGCCGTCCGAACTGGATACACTGACTCAAAAACTACCCGAAGCATTATACAGCCTGAAATATGCTATACTAATAGGGCAAGAGCGTTTACTGCGAGTGCAATTAACTAAGCTGCAAAACGATAGCAACAGCAACTTCGAGCAACAGATTAACCTGATACAACAACTTAAGGAGACCAATGCAAGCATCAGAAAAATTGCTCATTTCCTCGGCGAGCGCATATACGATCCAACAAATAGAAAATAGGGTAGAAGTATTAACGGATGCAAAAACACTATAAACAAAACTAAGACCACAAACACCTTACACAAAAAATCGCTATCTTTGCATCAAAGAAAGGGTAAAACCGAAAAGACATCGAGCCCTTAAATAAACCAGTCTACAGACATGAAACCGATAGCATTAACATTATCCGCATTGCTGCTTGTAAGTGTCAATCCCTTTGGAGCACTTGCAGTAGAGCCTCGTGCTGATATGCAGACAGACCAAAATGTTATCGACGATTACACCTCACAGCTCACATCAAACATTGAAGACCCCACATCGGCGTTCCTAAATTTGGACGAACCTTCGCGCGAAGCTGTTTCTTCATACAACAACGTTATTGGGGGCAATTCGTTGGTAGGTCAAATCATAGACTACGCAAAGAATTATCTCGGACGTCCGTATCGTTCGGGAGCCAAAGGTCCGAGAGCCTTTGATTGTTCAGGTTTCACCAGTTTCGTATTTCGAAATTTTGATATATCCTTGAGCCCCTCGTCGCGAGCCCAGTACACACAAGGAGAGCAGATAAACCTCAGTGAAGTACGTCCCGGCGACCTATTATTCTTCGGTGGACGTCGCGGCGGTAGTACTGTGGGACATGTCGCTATGGCAGTTGAAGTCAAGGACAACGGAACCATTAAATTTATACACGCAGCCCAAAGAGGTATATGCTACGACACATACC
>CAVEDT010000214.1:0-3631 GCA_963614475.1 Roseburia faecis | reverse complement strand
GGTGTACTGCACGGGGGCGGCACCGGCTTCGGTGGTTTCGTCTACATAACCGGCCGAGCCGAAGTCGCTGATGGCGTAGAAGTATGCCAGCGAGCGAAGGATCTTGGCCTGACGGATGCCATCGTCAGCAGCAGCTTGGTCGCCGTCGGACAGATAGCTGCGGTACTTTTCGATGGTGCGGATAAACTCGTTGCAGAGGGCGATTTCGCCGTAGATACGGGAGTATGCGGCGTACATCACTTCGTTGTCGGGAGCGAAGGCCATGGTCACCAATTCGTAGTAACCGCCGTCGCTGAACTGCAGCCACGAGTAGTGGTCGGTGGTGAGCTCTTCGAGGTTGAAGATGGTACGGGTGAATGTTCCGGCACCGGCATCGCCGAAGCCGAGGATGGATTCGCCGGCACCCTTATTACTTGAGGTGGCAAGGCCCTGATAGCATTCGGCCAGCAGGCGGTCCATAGTGCCGCGGGGATCGGCGGCAAACATCTTTTCGGGGGTGTCCTGGTTAGGATCTTTCGGCGGCACGTCGAGGTCACCGGTGCAGGAGCTGAAACCTGCGGCCAACATCAAGGACAGTCCGAGGAAATATTTCGATATGTATTTCATAAGTCTTATCTATAGATGTATTGTTGTTAGACTGGTGTGATTAGAAGGTGGCCACGACGCCGAGGGTCATGGTGATGGGCCGCGGGTATGCGTTGTTGTCTACACCGCTGAACACTTCGGGATCTATGCCGGAGTACTTGGTGATGACGAAGGCGTTCTGTACGGCGCCGTAGAGACGCAGGCGCAACTGGTTCTTCAGCAAGTTGGGGAAGGTGTAGCCCACGGTGATGTTGTCGCAGCGCAGGAAGCCGGCGTTCTCCAGGAAGTAGTCGGAGCGTACCAGGTTGCTGACAGCCTTACCACTGTTGAAGTAGAACTTGGAGTCAAGTACGTTGTTGAGGATATTGCCCTGACCTTCGAGGTTGTAGAGGTTGATGGAACGGGCACGCATAGCGTTGTACACGTAGTTGCCGATATTGGCGCGGAGTACAAATCCGAAGTCCCAGTTCTTGTACGAGAAGTTGTTGTTCCACGACAGGGTGACTTTCGGGTCACGGCTGTGCTTGTACACCAAGTCGGAGGCGTCAATCTTGCCATCGTTGTTCTGGTCTACGTAGCAGTCGGGGATGGGGTTGCCGTCGGGATCGTATACCTGTTCGAATACGCGGAAAGAGTATGCGGGCAGGCCTACTTTATGGATTTCGATGGCACCGGCATTCTCGGATGCGGGGTTGCCTTCGGCATCGAGGGTGAAGGATTCGTCTTCTTCGACGCTACCGGTCAGCTCGGTAATCTTGTTTTTGTTCCAAGCGACGTTGAGTCCGGTGGTCCAAGTGAAGTCCTTGGTGACGATGGGCTTGGCGCCTACGGTGAGTTCGACACCGAGGTTGCGCAACGAGCCGATGTTGCGAGTCATAGCGTTGGTGGTGGTCATACCGGCGGGTACGGGCACGTAAGCCAGCAGGTCGTCGGTGTCACGCAGGTACCAGTCCAAAGCGGCGGTGAAGCGGTTGTTGAGCCATGCCATATCTACGCCGACGTTCCAGGTGGTGGTGGTTTCCCACTTCATCTTAGCGTCGTAGGGGTTGGGATACAGAGGATTGATCCATCCGCCATTGTAGGGATAGAGGGTTCCGGGGTTGGAGATGGAGTATACGGGGGTGTAGTTGTTGTAACCGCCGACAGCCTGCTGACCGGTCTTACCCCAACCGAGGCGCAGCTTCATCTCGTTCATCTTGTCGCGGATACCGTCGAAGAAGCTCATATTGGAGAGCTTCCAGCCCAGAGCCAGCGAGGGGAACAGACCCCAGCGGCAGTCCTTGGCAAAGCGCGAGGTGGCATCGTCACGCAGTGTGAATGTCAACAGGTAGGTATCCTTGAAGGAGTAGTTGAAACGTCCGTAGAAGGACAGCAGGTTGAGCTGGTTGCCGTCGTAATAGGTCTTACGATAGTCGAGGCCGTAGCTCTTGCCGATGTACTGCTCGGAGTTGGGATCGACGTTCATATTCCACATGCCTACGGTGGGCATATAGTCGAGGGTGTAACCCAAAGTGGTGATTTCGGTGTGGTTACGTTTGTGGTAGTCGAAACGCTGCCAGGAGTAACCGGCCATAACGTCAAACGAGGACTGGATGCTTTCTACTTCTTTCTTGTAGTTGGCGTAGAACTCGAGCATGGTGTTACGTGCCAGTTGGTACTGATAGAAGTACTGGCCGGCGCCGTTGTTGTAGTTAGACTTCCAGGATTGCGGGCTGTTGGGCAGTGTGTAGTCGCGTGTGCGGCCCTGCATGATGTCGTAACCGAGGTTGAGGTTCAGTCGCAGGTCGGGGAGGAAATGCAGTGCGTAGTCAATCATCAGGTTGCCGGTGGAAGACCACATTTCGTCCTGCTTGTCAACGCCGTAAAGCATCGATACGGGGTTGTAGTTACCGTTGGTTTCGAGACGACCGTCGTTGTTGATCAGCGAGGTGTATCCGCCCAGGTAGCTGAGACCGCTGTTGCCCAGAGTGCGATAGTCGCTGTATACGGGCAGTGTGGGGTTGTAGATAAGTGCCGAGTAGATGGCGCCGGTGTCGGCCTTGTCGTCTACTACGTAGCTGCCCTTGGCGTTAAGGGCAATCTTCAATTTGCCGTTGAAGAACTCGGGGGTGAGGTTGAAGCCTACGGTGGTGCGCTGCATGCGCGAAGTCTTCAGGATACCGTTGTTGTCTGTATAGGACACATTGAAGCGGTAGGGAAGCCAGCGTGCTGCGCCGCCGACACTCAGGTTGTAGTCATGCGAGAAGGATGTGCGCAGAATTTCGCGTTCCCAGTTGGTGGAAGCGTCGCCCATAAGGTAGATGGCATCCTTGGAGGCGTGCTCGTAAATCAATTTGCGGAATTCGTCGCCGGTGGCCACGTCCCAAGTACGGCGAGCCGTATTGAGGTGGAAGTTGGCGCTGAAATTGATCTGGGGCTTGCCGCTCTTACCTTTCTTGGTGGTGACGATGATCACACCGTTGGAGGCGCGGCTACCGTAGATAGCTGTTGCGGAAGCATCCTTGAGGATGGTGAGGCTCTCGATGTTTTCGGGGGCAATCATGGACAAGGGGCTCAAGGAGCCGTAGCTGTTGTTCATGGGCACACCGTCGATAACGATCAGAGGGTCGTTGGAGGCGTTGAGCGAAGCACCGCCACGTATGCGGATGCTGGCGCCGGCACCGGGGTTACCGCCATCGGTGGTGACAACTACACCGGGGCTTGCGCCTACCAACAGGTCGTTGGCGTTGGTGGCAAGTCCGGCTTCGATTTCGTCGGGCTTGACAACGGCCACACTACCGGTGGCATCTTGTTTCTTCACTGTACCATAACCTACAACAACGAGATCTTGGAGGACTTCAGTGTCGGAAGTGAGGTTGATGGTAATGTTGGTGCGGCCGTTGAGGGCCACTTCCTGTGTCTTGCAACCTACGTAGGTCACTACGAGGGTAGCATTGGGAGCGGCGGCAATGCGGAAATTGCCGTCTACGTCGGTGGCAGCGCCCTTGGTTTGTCCTTTGACGGTGACGGAAGCGCCCACAGCGGGCTCGTTGTCAGCGTCGTAGAC
>CAVEDT010000213.1:0-3653 GCA_963614475.1 Roseburia faecis | reverse complement strand
GTGTATATTCACTTTGTCCATCGTGTGTATACTTGTCCACGGTTTCGTCCACGACATAGTGGTCAGCGTGAGCGGAAGCGGTATGAACCGGTGCGGTATGGGCGGATGTTTCGGCCCGGCTGCCACGTATGGCTGCGACCTCGAAATCGTGCCGTTCCTGAGCACTCATACCGTCCCATTCATTCTTGTAATAAGTGCCGTAGACCCGGCCGTGCCATTCGAAAGCACCTCCGGCGCCAACCTCGGCACGCGCTGCGGCAAACGCTTGCGAAAACGACATATCATCGCTGACTCCACCGGCGATTGGCGGTAATCCGGGCTCTGCCGCTGCGGCCTCGACGGCCTGTCCACCGGTCACGGCGGCTTCGGCGGCGCGCGCAGCGCCCTCGGCCGTATCTGCCGACAATACCGGATCTGTATCGGGTTCTGCATAAGCAGGGTCAACGGCCTCGGTAATATTGTCTCGGGCGGCAGCTCCGTCCATCATTCCGGGGGCAGCGGCTATGCTGTCCGTAGCAGCAACGTTACCCGTCGCCAAATTCTCTTTGAAGGAGGATGTATCGTTATTCATCTCGCTAAACGTTTTATACGGTTGTCTATAAGCTATGTTTTGTCTGTAGTGCGTCATTTCGCCGACGCATTGCAAAGGTAGCACTTCCTTTGGCCGAAAGTCAAGTTTAGGCACGCATAAAGGACGAAATACCCCGTTAAAATGACAAAACGGCGTGGCTCTTCACTGCAAAGATACGCACTATTGCCGAAACCGACAAACCTATAAGCCGCGCACGTGTCACGAGGCCCGTTACTTGGTGTGGGACATTGTCGGGTCAGGAGTGTGATGCGGACTGCGCACCCATCGTGCTACTGCTACGATGCGTGGGACAAAGCGCCGCAATATCGTCCTATATCGCCATGCAAGAGTCAGTGCCGTAAGAGCCACGCCGATAAGGGCCAGATAACCGTAACACTCTTTAATCGCAAGCATCAAATGCTGACCTTGCAGCCATCCGTCCGGGACAAAGCCTCGCCAATCGGCGGAGACGGGCACTGCCGCATACTTGGCGCCGGTCCACGCAAAAAGGCGTTCGACCGCAGCCGCTGCGCCAGCCGACCCCATGCCGCAGCGCACAAAGCCTATAATACTGATATTCATAAAGAAATGCGGGAACGGTATCATCTGCGACAGCACATACGTGGCACCTGATTCCATCATGATTTCGCCGGCGCCCAAAGCAAACATTGCCGGATAATACATATATGCTTCTGTCTCAGGTCCTATCAGGAAATACATGACCACGACATAGTACGTCACCAGGGCAAAAGTCACGCAAAAATACACGCGCAATGTCCAACGCAAACGCACCAAGGCAAAATATGACAATATCGCACCCATAATTACCCCGAAAATCTCCGGATAATTGAACCCGACTATGGTATAATAATCATATCCGGCCACGGCATTGAGGTACACCGGCTGCAAGACATGCGCCGATGCCTCAAGAATGGCTATACCCATCAGCATAAACATCAGTGCCCAGGTCACCGTATAGCGAAACGCGCGTAGCGAGATATACGGCTCGGCTTTGCGCCATTGGTGCACCAACGTCAGTGCCAATAGGCCCAATTCAAGCCATGTAGCCTGCCATATTTGACGGCTATTCCACCAATCATAGTGTTCGCCGAAAGTGAAAATCCATGCGCCCACGCAGCAGACCGCGCTCCACAGCACAAAGCCGGTCCAATCAATGCCTTTGAGCGGTATATACGGACCGGAACGGTGGTCCGGCTTCATCAGAAAATACGTCACCGCTTCCACAAAAAGCATCAGACATACAATTACGCAATACACCATACGCCAATCATAGCTGTACGTGATGTATGCCGTCATAAGTCCCGAAAGCTGTATCGCGCCGCACACAAGGATGTACACTACGGGGAAAAATGCACCGAAATTGCGCGACGGAGTGATATTGAGCTGTATTGTACTCATACAGCCGAACATACCCATCATCTTAAAGTATCCGGCGGCAAAACATATCAGCCACAGTACCCAAGACACCGAAGTGTACATCGCCGCTACGGCGCAGACAATGGACCCGCCGGCGGCAACGAAGAACATCTGGCGCGTATAAAACTTGAATTTCAACCTGAAAAGTACGGGGAAAATCATATTAAGCCCTATCAGCGAGCAGTATCCCGCCATCGTGACATCTTCGGACAGGAACGAAAGGCTGCCCACCATCTGGCTCAGAGCGGCAAGATACACGCCTCCGCTCAGCTGATAGAAGAGCGCAAACACTATCAGCAGCCAAAAGCGCGCGCGACGCGGAACGCCTGCGCGAAACATCGACAGACGCGTAAGCAACAACGGTTGAGGAGTTGCGCCCATCAGTGTAGGACCTTACATTCGACATTCATACCGGTACGCAAGCGGTTTATGTCGGCCGCCTTGGACGATATGCGAATCTTGACCGGTATGCGCTGCTCGACTTTCACAAAATTGCCGGTCGAATTGTCCTGCGGCATAGGCGAATACTTGGCGCCCGTGGCACTCGAAATGCTTTCGATGACACCGCGGTATACGATGCCGCTTACCGCATCCACGCTTATATCTACACTGTCGCCCACAGCCATACGGCCGACCTGCGTTTCCTTATAGTTGGCTATCACCCAGGTCTTTGAGGTATCCACTACGCTCAACAGCGTCTGACCGGGCTGGACAAGCTGACCGGGCTGAATGTCGCGACGCGAAGCATAGCCGTCGCAGGGGGCGGTAATGACCGTATATGACAAATTGAGCTCGGCCAAAGCCACGGCGGCACGAGCCACATCGATGGAGGCATCATTTTGGCCTACGCGGTGCGTCTGCTGACTGGCGATAGTTGTTGTCGAGCTTTTTTGACGAGACAGCATATCATACTTTGCCTTGAGTGCCAGATAGTCGGTTTCGATTTGGTCATACTGCTGTTGCGTGACAGCCTCTTGGCGCAGCAAAGCCGCATAGCGATCGCGTTGTTTGCGTGCGTTGTCCATCATTACGCGGACTTCGGCTATCGCAGCCTCGGTCACATGAATATCATTGGTGGCGGTGGACACGGCAGCATCTGCCACATCACGGCCGGCCAGGGCGTTGTGCAAATTGGCTCGAGCCTGAGCCAACTGCAGGCGATAGTCTGCGTCTTCGATGATGACGAGGGTGTCGCCTCGATGGACGCGAGCATAGTCATCAAAGCGCACTTCGCGCACAAAACCGCGTATGCGGCTGTCCACCGGCACAAGGCGTCGATACACCTGCGCATTGTCCGTATATGTCGACGAGCCGAATCCGATAAATTTGGCGGCTACCCATCCCAAGCCCAAGGCTATCAGGGCTATCACTCCGGCATTCTGCAACCGGCGGCGTGTTCTCTGTTTCATAGTTGTATAAGTGTTCCTGCTATATAATTCAATTGGTAATAATAGTAATAAGTCGATATTCGGGCGTTGACGAGACGCACCCCGGCGTCAAGGCGGGCCGTAGAAGCATCCAGCATATCGGTCAACAGCGCAAGCTGATTATCAAAGCGATTGGACACCACTTCATAGTTTTCCTGCGCAAGGCGAACATTCATCTCCTCGATGGCAAGTCGTTGCACGGCCTGACTGTATAGAGT
>CAVEDT010000212.1:0-3661 GCA_963614475.1 Roseburia faecis | reverse complement strand
CTGCAACAACATCCAAAATCAATGGAGTTGACTTCGAGTTCGTAAACGCCAAGAAAGGCACATACAACAAAGCTGTTTATTTGCAGCTTTCCGGCAAGAACAAGACGCCCAAAGGATCTATAGCATTCACTCTGCCTGACAACTGTACGAAATTCACGGTAACTACCGGTGCAAACGCGTCTGTGAATGTTAAAGTGTCTTTGCTCGCCGGTACTAAAGCGGTCAAAGAAAACGTACAGCTTAATGCCAAGAGTACGGACTTTGCATTTGAAATCCCCTCGGACTATCAAGCTGCCGGAACAAAGTACACTCTTCAGGTGACAAACAATTACAATGCTCAGATCACCAAGATTGTCTTTGAAACAGAACAAGGTGGTTCCAGCACCCTCCTTGATGCCGGCTTGGCTTTTGCCAACGAGACCGTCAACGCCACTCTCGGCGAAGCTGTTCCCGCCAATGAGCTGACCAAGGTCACCGATGCAGCCGTTGCATACACTTCCTCCAACGAAGAAGTGGCTACCGTAGACGCCGCTACCGGCGTGGTTACACTCGTTGCAGCCGGCACGACCACCATCAAAGCCGCTACCGAAGCTACAGAAACATACAAGGCAGGCGAAGCATCCTACACCCTCGTGGTTGTAGACCCCAACGCCAAGAAAGAAGCTAATCTTGCTTTTGCAAATGCCACCGTTACCGTAGACCTCAGCGAAGCTGCTCCCGCTAACGAACTCACCAAAGATACCGATGCAGCCGTTGTATACACTTCCTCCAACGAAGAAGTGGCTACCGTAGACGCCGCTACCGGCGTGGTTACACTCGTTGCAGCCGGTACTACCACCATCAAGGCCGTTGCCGAAGCTACAGATGAATACGAAGCCGGCGAAGCTTCCTACACTCTCACCGTAACGGACAAAGCCGATATCGTTTACGAAAACGACGGCAAGACCGAAGACAGCAACTTTACGTTCGAAGCAGGTGAAGGTGAAAATCCCTGGAAATTCTCTTCGTACGGTATGACCGGTAATGCATACAATATTTCCGGCAAAACTGCTGATGCATACGCTGTTTCGCCCGTATTCGACCTGACCAACCGTATCAAACCCATCTCGATTACTCAGACGTTTGCATACAACTACATCACTGTAGAGCAAGTTCCCGAATACTTCTCCATCGCAGTACGCGAGGAAGGAACAACCGAATGGACCGTACTGACCGCTGCTCCCGCTCCCGAAGGTACAGGTAAGGTGAGCAAATGGACATACGTAGACGACAACACCATCGACCTCGGTGCATACGAAGGCAAGAAGATCCAGATAGGTTATCACTACGTAGCTGACGGCACTGTATGCGGTGGCTGGCAGATTAAGGATATCCTCGTTAAGGGCAAAAAGACATCTGCCGTATCCGACATCACAGTCGAAGACGAAGATGCTCCCATATACTACTACAACCTGCAAGGTGTACGCGTAGCCAATCCCTCCAACGGTCTCTACATCCGTGTACAGGGCAAGAAGGCTGCCAAAGTATACGTTCGCTAATAGCAGCCATAGGCTGATAGCCTAACAATTGCAGCGGGTCGCATCCATTCGTGGATGCGGCCCGCTGTTGTATTGTGTCGGTATGTCTCGATATATTCGCCTTATTGCCGCAACGATGCTACGGCAGACTCGTATGCGGCGAGTGTATGTGCTTTGGCTATGGCCTTGAGCGCTCGACGTTCGGACGAAAATGACGTTGCATAATCCCAGTAAGGCTTGACGTATGCCAGGATTTGGGAAGCACCGCAGTATCGGGTGCATGCTTCGGCATACACGGCATCGAGCAGCGTGATGAAAGCTCGGCGCAGTTCTATTTCGTCATACTCCCGGCCTTGGTGTATCTCGGTGGCGAGGGTGGGGCGGCCTAAGAGACCGCGGCCAATCATAATGCCGTAGAGCGAGGGGAAGCGCGTAGACAGAGCCTTGGCCTGCTCCGGCGTGCAGATATCCCCGTTGTAGACGACGCGGTGAGTGGTCGCCTCCATAATTCGGGCGAAGGCTTCGATGTCGGCCGAACCGCCGTATTGCATCTTGGCCGTGCGCGGATGTATGCAAAGATGATGTAGCGGCATATCGTTGATGACGGGTATTGCCGCACGCCATTGCTCCGGATTGTCTATGCCCAATCGCATTTTGACCGAAAAAGATATGTCGGCGTATCTGTCGGAGATGTCCGTGGCTACAGCTTCCAGAAGCCGGATATCGGCGATGACTGCCGCACCGCGTCCGTGCTTCACCTGCGGCACAAAGGGACAACCCATATTAAGGTCTATAGCCGTGTATCCGGCGTCGGTCAGGCTGTCGCAGAGTATGCGCAACTCGGCGATGTCGCGAAATATGACTTGCGGTACGGCGGTGCGGTCCTCGGCGGCATCTCGCAACGCGCGTGTCGATGGCTGTCCGCCTTCGACGCGCACAAAAGGTGTGAAATAGGCGTCAATGCCGCCGCACAGCCTGGCATGGGCACGACGCCATAACGCGGTAGTATATCCTTGCAAAGGGGCGGCGTATATTACCATTATCGAGCAAATTCGAGAGGCATGGCCTTGCCGTGACGGCTGCCGTTGAGCCACGTGTCAACGACGCGGTATCGGAGTGTCCGACCGTCCAGCGGCGTCCACGCACAGCGCGATACCACGTCCGCATCGTGCACGGTGTAGGGTGTGACGCGGCGTATGCGTGTGATGTCTGCATACATTCCCGGGGCGATGTCGCCGCGCCGCTGTATGCCGTAGAGTAGGGCCGGGTTGTGGCACATAAGGCGTACTACGGTGTCTGTGTCAAAGAGTCCGAGCATGGCCGGGACTGAGAATTGCACCATCGGAGCCCCGGAGGCGGCGCGCAGTGCCCCTCCCGACTTTTCGGCCAAGAGGTGCGGTGCATGGTCGGTGGCGATGATGTCTATGCGTCCGTCGGCGACGGCGCGTCGCAGGGCTTCGCGATCGGCGGCGGTCTTGACGGCCGGATTCATCTTCATGCGCGGATTGTCACCGTCCTCTTCGGCACACCACAGCAGATGATGCGGTGATACTTCGGCCGTGATACGTTTGGATGGAGATAAAGGTTCGTCCGAAAGAAGGTCAGCCTCGGCGGCGGTGGTGACGTGTGCTATATGCAGCCGAGTGCCGTATTGTCGGGCAAGTGCGATGGCGCGTTCGGTGGCACGCAGGCATGCTTCGGCCGGACGTATTTTGCTGTGTACTCGCACCGGGACTACGGCGTTGCCGTAGATTGCCGATATGATTGCTCGATTTTCAGCGATAATATCTTCGTCTTCGGCATGGACTACGATGATGACGTCCAGCGATGCCGCCAAGTCAAAGAGGCGTCGCAGGTCGTCGTCCTTGTCCACGAGCATATTGCCGGTGGATGATCCCATGAAAAGTTTTATGCCCGGGACGATGCGGTAGTCGGCATGTGCCAATTCATCGAAATTGTCAGCGCCGGCGGCGCCGATAAAGAAGGCGTAATTGGCATTGGCGACCTTGGCGGCACGTTCCATCTTGGCTTGTACCAAGGCCATAGTGGTTGTCTGCGGCACCGTATTGGGCATATCCAATATCGAGGTGACGCCTCCGGCGCGTGCGGCAGCGGTTTCGGTGGCGATATCACCTTTATGGGTC
>CAVEDT010000211.1:1012-3680 GCA_963614475.1 Roseburia faecis | reverse complement strand
GTCTGAGCCGGGCTTATAGGTGTTGTCTCCGTGTGTGAAGTCAAAAGTCATGGTCTTTCCCGAGCGAGTCCATGTGCCGTTGCGCGAGCGCTTGTCGTATCGCGGTGTGGTACGTTCAATTTCGATGATGTCGTTTTGGAACAACCAGGTTGTGTAGCTTCCGTCTGCTTCGGGCTGAGCGACCTCGGAGTCGTCCACTACCAACTTCTCGAGCCGCCAGATGCCGTAGAGATTGCCGATGTCTCCGTTATTGGTGACGCATCCGGCGGTGACGGTGGCCAAAAGCAGCGCAATTGCGCCGAGTATGGTGTTTAGTCGTCTGTATGCCATGTCGTGTGATGTGTACGTGTTATTTGAAGGAAAGCAGGCCGCGGTATGCAACGGTGACCAATGCTCCGAAATTGTCGCCACGCAGGTCGCCTGCATCGAATGCGGCGGTGGCGGCGATGCTCAGTCCGGAGCAAACCTTGGAAGCGTCCCAGTCAAGACGCACCATTGCCGAGGTATTGTGCAATTGCTTTGGCGTGGATAGTCGTCCGTTGCCGCGAGCCTGAGCCCAAGACAGCTTGACAGTCCAATCCAATGGGGCCGAAGCGATGCTGCCGGTTGCGGCGGCATGAAATCCGCTGGTGCGCGTGTGCAGAAACTGGGGATAGCCGTCACGGTTGTATAGCGGAGCGACAGTGAATGGCGAGCCTATGGCCATACCGTAGTTGTGGTGTGCGTTGAAAGATGAATTGTTGTAATAGTCATCGGCGCCCGAGGCTTCGGACGTGATGGTGGTGCCGGGGCGGTCGTTCGGCGCCCAGTGCATGGGCCCGCTTTGGTCGCGCATGTCTATATATTCGACTACGGCGGTGTGCAGCCATTTGCCTTGCGGGTTGTGCCAGCGGATACCCCACAGGCCGTCCCACTTGTTGCGCTTGGCCATGGACGAGCCGTCTTCCCATAGCCATTGGAAATATCCGGAGAGTTCCTGCCCGTTGGAAAAGCGGTATCGCGCGTTGAAATCCCACGAGCCGAGGCTGCTGCCTTCCACCCATCCGTCGCCGTTGCCGCGTCCGGGAATAAACATTTCCCAATAAGCCTTGGCGTTGGAGCGGTTTTTGATTTCTGACACTACCTTGCCTTCGCGGTAAAAGCGAGTGACGCCGCCGAAGTGTCCCGCGCATTGGGCTCCGACGGTCACCGACAGCGGCATGGACGGCTTGGTGCGGAAATATGCGCGTTTGTAGGTGTACAATTCGCCTGTGGTCAAGTGGCTGTTCCACATATTGTACTGGGCGCGTACCCAATCGTTATGGGCAAATTTGCCGTATGTAATCTGTCCTTCGATTTGCACCCATCCATTTGTGAAGGGGATGTTCTGGAAGTCGACAAATCCGGCACTTACCTGCGGGATGGGACGCGAGTTGTTGCTTTGTACAAGATCGCCTGACGATAAATCGTTGTCCACCAAAGCACTGAATTGCTCTTGCATTCCGGCAGCGAGAAATACGCCGCGGTATTTGACGGATGCGTACAACTGCTGAAGCCATATAGAGGCTGCGCCGTTGCGATGCGTGCCCCATGTGTCGGTGGCTGCATCGTAGCGGTCGTAGGACTGCTTGTGCGAATATCCGGACAGAACTTCCACTCCGGCGGCCCAGTCAAAGCGGCGCGAGAGGTCAAGATCCTTATGCGCCCATACATCGGCTGTTGCTGCATTCTTGGCCGAGGTGCGTCCGTAGTTCCAGGACGCTATCATATAAGGAGCGAAAGCGCCCGAAGATGTCTGCATATTGGCAGCGCCGCCGTAGTGTATGTCTATGGGGGCAGCCCACGACGACAATGCTGCTGCAAGTCCGCAGGCCGTAACGGCGCTTCTGAATATTGAAGTAGGTATCATAGCGCAAATTTACAAAAAAAATGGCTAAATGACGTGGCCTATACGCGCTTGTTTGGCTTGTAGGCTACGACTTTTTGCTGCTTTTTGCTGCAGGGTGGTATCCGGTGTGCCTATGTAAGGTTGCAGGTAGGCGTCAATCACGACTGTAATCGCAATGTTCGGGACCTACGGTGCGCAATAGGTGTCAATATGACAGAACTTCGCGTCGGCCGGCGTCGATGCGAAGAAGGATAAATAATAGTATGGTGAAACCCCAGAGAGATGAGCCTCCATAGCTGAAAAACGGCAAGGGAATGCCTATGACCGGACACAGACCGATGACCATTCCGATATTTATGCAGAAGTGGAATATCAGGTACGAAGCAACGCAATAGCCGTAGACGCGGCCAAAGGTGGTGGGCTGGCGCTCGGCAATGGCCAGTACGCGCAGTATCAATGCGACGAACAGTGCCATGACAAGCATAGTGCCCCAGAAGCCCTCTTCTTCGCCTATGGTGCAGAATATGAAGTCGGTATGCTGTTCGGGCACATATTTCAGTTTGGTTTGTGTGCCTTCCAAAAAGCCTTTGCCTGCAAATCCGCCGCTACCTATGGCAATTTTTGACTGATTTACGTTGTATCCGGCGCCGCGTAAGTCTTCCTCGATGCCGAGTACGACCTTGATACGCAGTTGCTGGTGAGGCTGAAGCTGATTGAATGCTGCATGTACGCTGAACATGAAGCACACCGAGGTGATTACAGCGGCCACGGGTATCAGCAATTTGCGTGAGCGTGTACCTC
>CAVEDT010000211.1:0-1002 GCA_963614475.1 Roseburia faecis | reverse complement strand
GAGGTAGATGCAAGGTACGGCCAGCATAATCATCATTAGAGCCATGCCCGGTAATTGAATGTCTGTGAAAGTTGCTATAAGCCAGAGAACTATGCCGTAACCGCCGAGCCATAGCAGCACGTTGCGAGCCACTTCCCACCGCCGACAATATATAAACATCATCACGGCAAGAGCTATAGCCACCAGCACCAAAATCCAAAATTGGCCGGTGGCAATGCCCATGATTGCACCTTCGGTGAATTTGACTGCCACGACAAAGATAATTACAGCCATGGCTGCTGCAAAAAGGATGATACCGCTCATGCCTTCGCGGTATAGTACGAAGAACAGCGCCATAAAGGTCAGAGCCGATCCGGTCTCCTTTTGAGCCAATATCAGGAATACCGGAATAATGATAATGGCAATGGCGCGTACATAGTTGCTTATCTTGGCGTTGAGCAGGAAGTTGTAGCCGCTGAAAAGTTTGGCCAAGGCCAAAGCTGTGGCAAACTTGGCAAATTCGGCAGGCTGCAGGCTCATAGGGCCGAGTACAAGCCACGAACGCGACCCTTTGATGTCCGGCGCCAGAAATGGTGTGACCAATAACAGCAATAATGTCAGTGCGTATATCGGGTAGGCATAAGTCTCGAACATGCGCACCTCGATGAGCATAATGATGCCTCCGATGCATAGCCCCAAGCCAATCCATAGAGCTTGCTTGCCCGAGAATTCGTCGAAGGACAATATGGCGGCGTCATCGTAGTCGTAGCTGGCGGCATATATGCTTATGACGCCGGCGAGTACCATAATCAAATATATGATGACGGTAGGCCAATCAAGGGTGCGCAGCACCGTGTCCGATTCATTTCTTCTTGTCAACATAGTGCAGCGAAGATGTTAGCATACTTGTTTCAAGGTGCTTGCGTGTCGGCGAGATGGTTCCGGAGAGATATTTCTCGATGACGAGACTGCCGATGGGGACGCCGAAGGTGGCGCCGAATCCGGCATTCTCGACGTATACGC
>CAVEDT010000210.1:0-3681 GCA_963614475.1 Roseburia faecis | reverse complement strand
CGCGGCGCGGTGACGGTGCCGTGGCAGGAGAGCGGGGTGTGGCCCGAGAGTCCGCAGGCACGCGCCATTCGCCAGGCCGAGATGCCGGCTCCGGCGATGCTTACAGGAGCTTGCGAGTTTGACGTGCCACTCTACACGCTGAGTGTCGGCGATGTGTCCTTGCCGCTGTCGCTGCATTATCGCTCGAACGGCATACGCGTCGATGATGACCCCCAGCCCGTGGGTTTTGGCTGGGTGTTGACGCCGGCGTTGCGCGTTTCGCGCCAAATTATGGGACGCCCCGATGAATTATTTCGTCCGCGCGGCACGGAGATGATCGATGATTATGTAACTAATTATCGTTCGGTGGTGATGGACGCCGCGGCGACAAACGCGGCTATGCGCGACTCGTTGAAGCGTTATGATGCCGAACATGATATTTACACGGTTTATCTGCTCGATGCCACACTGACACTTGTCCGCGATTGGGAGTCGGGGACGTTCCACGGCGTGGGCTGTGACGAGTACACCATCACTGCCGACAGAGCCTTGCAGGCAATACGTGTGACAGACCCTCGGGGACGTGCGTATGTATTCTCCACCCCCGGAGAATACACCGATGAGCGCGTAAACCGCACGGAGTGGTTGCTCACGTCGCTGACCCTCACCACCGGCGAGCAAATAGACTTCTCGTGGTTTGCTTTTGACCATATCGCCCACGGACAGAGTTTTTTCGGCCCCAAAACCGTGATTTATGGCAACGCAGGTCCGCAATTCATCGAACAGAACGAACCCCAAGACGGTGAGCGCACAAAAAACAACAGAACATTTGGCAGCGCCTCGCTGTCTCAAATTACATTCCCCGGCGGCAGGGTATCGCTGAGTTACTCCTCGCCGGCAGGTTTTTATATGCTTGACTCGCTGACAGTGTATTGGGGCGACAAAGTCGTGCACCGCGCAGTGCTGACTCGCGGCAGACAGAGTTCGATGCTCCTCGATGATGTCACCGTCGGAGGCGAAGGCCGGTATTCATTTACTTACAACCAAGGACGTTT
Organism: Roseburia faecis; assembly: GCA_963614475.1. GTDB lineage: Bacteria > Bacteroidota > Bacteroidia > Bacteroidales > Muribaculaceae > CAG-873. The sequence continues at coordinate 2,647 of CAVEDT010000210.1, read as the reverse complement.
CACACCCGGCGGCGGTATGGATTGGTGGGGATATTATAACGGCAAATACAATGATTATTGCCTGTCGCCAAAGGTGACGGTGACGCGTGCCGGGGGCGAATTGGCATTCCCGCGAGCCTTTGAAATTCATAGCGCCGATCGCTCTGTCGATACACTCGCCATGCGCGCAAATATGCTCGAAAGAGCAATCTTGCCCACAGGCGGCTGCATACGATGGTTCTACGAACCCCATGCTTTTGACCACCGACCCTCGCCGGGCAGCATATCGCAGTATATCGATGAGCCGCAACTCACATATGGCGGCGGTCTTCGCGTGAAATACATCTCTGTAGGCACGGACAGCCTAGATGCCGCGCCGCGCGTGCGCCGCTATGTCTATGGCAGGAACGCTTCCGGCAAGGCCAATGTCGTGGCTCTGCCGACATTGGGTACTTTTATCGATGTTGTTGACGTCCCCGAGTATCGTTGGAACGGCGCGCAGCCCGACATGTTCACCGACAAGATGATGACCATAAACCGCGCCTCGGGCTATTTGAATGGACATGGCGGCGAGACACCCTTGTGGTACGGGCGCGTCGAAGAGATAGAGGCCGAGGGCAAGAGCGTGTATTGTTTCGAAAACATCATCGAGCCGAACGCCATCAGCGACAACGGACTCAAAGGCTTTTGCGGCCACCAGCGCAATTATTTTTCCAAAGGGCCGCAACAAGTGCGCATTGAGCGGTATAAATCCGCATCCGGCGGCTATGACCTCGTAGAACGTACCGACAATAGCTATAGCCTTGTTTACGGCAACAGCCGCAGTTATGTCGCCGTGACGCGCAAAACCGTAGTCCTCGAAACCGAATTCAGCCCCGATTTCGGCGAGCGCGAGAACATGTGGCTGAGTTATCCATCGTGGCAGATGAAGCCCGAATACGGCATTCGCGATTATGCAATACCCATAGGCATTCTTCGCTCGGATTATTCCTGGTTCGATGCCGGACTGTGTTCGCTGGAGCTCATCGGCGAACGACCCTCGGGGTCTGCCGTCACCCAATACACGCCAACGGGCGAAATCGTGCGTTCCGAGAGCTATACATACGCCCCCGGCACATCACTGGTTGCGACAAAGACACTCTCAGACGGCGAGCGTCAGGTCGTGACGTCTATGACGTATGCCATGAGCGCCGTTGGCGGCGACCCCACAGTCACCGCCGCAGGAGCCAAAGGTATGCTCCTGTCCGCAACCGAGACTTTCGGCGGCTGCACACAAGGCTATACCAACAATATGGAAGTACGCGGCACAATGCCACTTGTGACATCGATAACGCTGCGGCGTGGTGCGGTGTCCCGGACGCCGGCAAGCTATGATTACAACAGCCGCGGACGCCTGACCTCCAAGACCGGCGAGGACGGCATAGAGACCACGTGGACGTGGGACGCGTTCAATCGCTATCCGCTGTCGCAGACACTCGGCGGCACGCTGACGTCCACGGCCCAATGGCTGCCGCTGGTGGGAGTCAGCAGCCTTACCGCTCCCAACGGCACGATAAGTACATATACATACGATGACGAGGGACGCCTCGCCGGTGAGAGCCTTAACAACAACGTGCGCACGCGCTACACATACCGTATTGCTCAAGACGGCGACAACCATGTCACGTCTTACAGGTATACATCGCCGACGGCTTGTCATTCTGTTGTGAGCCGTGCCGATGGTTTAGGACGCGTTTTTGCTACGTTTACGGAATTGCCTCAGGGCTATACGGCAAGTGCCGTTGATTTTGACGCCATGGGACGCGTGTGGCGGCAGTATGCGCCGGCTCCGGCTGCAGATATTGCTCTCGGCATAGGGGAGCTGGCGGCATCGACGGCGGCATTCCACGATGACACCCACCCGTATGTCGAAGTGACGTATGAACCGTCGCCGCGCGGCATAGTCTGCGCTACGACAAATGCCGGCGGTGCCTGGCACAGGGGTGGGAAGGCTGTGCGACAGCGCGTGATCGCCGGAGATGCCGGGGTATATCGCTGCCCGCGGTATGTCATCGAAGGTGACGGTGTGCGTCTCGCTGGCGATTATTCGCCGGGGATGCTCTCTGTCAGCGAAAGTGTCGATGAGGACGGGGTCACGGTGCGCGAGTTCTCTGACTTACGCGGATTGGTGGTGCGCAAGGTCATCGGTAGTGCAGCTACAGATTTTGTCTATGACGGCTATGGTTGCTTGCGATATGTTCTGCCTCCGGGCCTCTCGGTAAAGGGAACGATGAGTCGCAGTGACGATCGTATGGAGCGGTTGGCATATTGGTATGATTATGACGATCGCGGTCGCCTCATCACCAAGAAACTGCCCGGCGCAGCTGTTACCGAGTATCGGTATGACCCGGCAGGGCGGCTTGTGGCAGAACGTGATGGACGCCTCACAGACAACATATGGAATCTCTACGCCTATGACGGTTGCGGCCGTCAAGTGGCCAAGTATCGCTGTGGCATGATGGATGATGAGATAACGGAATTTGCATCGGTATGCCGCACGGCCTCGCTGACGACGGCAGTTGACGAATACGACCGTGGCGGATATGCCCTGACGCCCGTCCCGACGGCCTGGCCCGGTGATGTAGTGTGGGCGAAATACTACGACGACTACCGCTTTGTCGCCGTGCGC
>CAVEDT010000209.1:0-3682 GCA_963614475.1 Roseburia faecis | reverse complement strand
ACTATGGGCAGTAGTCGGTCGCCTGAGCCGCGCATGATGCGGTCATGCAGTCCCATGCCTTGGTCGCGTAATGCGTTGTATCGACTGATAAGCAGCATACCGTTGCGTGTGGTGATACCCAACAGCGATATAAAGCCGATGATGGCCGGGATGTTGAGCTCAGCGCCGGTAAACACCAGAATGAATACGCCGCCAATCATCGCCAAAGGCATATTGATAAGTATCAACAGCGATTGCGGTATGCTCTTGAAATCTTGATACAAGAGCATCAAAATCAGTAGCAAGGCGCCCAGCGAAGCCCATGCCAAGGTACGTGAAGCCGATGCTTCGCTTTCGAATTGACCTCCGTAATTGAGATAGTATCCTTCGGGGAGTTTTACCTTCTGAGCCACATCTTTCTGTATTCTATTGACCACGCCGCGGAGGTCGCCGCCTTCGACATTAGCCGATATTACGATACGGCGTTTGACGTTTTCGCGGTTTATGGTATTGGGACCGGACGATGATACAACGTCGGCCAAATCTGACAGAGGTACTTTGCCTTGCGGAGTGTCAATCAGTAAGTCCGAGATGCTTTGCAGCGAACTGCGTGATCCCGGCTCAAGCATTAGCGAGATGTCGTATGGTATACCGTCTTCGTATACCTGCGACACGGCCGTTCCGGCCAGCGAAGTCTCGATGGTATTGCGCAGACTTTCCATAGTGACGCCATAGCGCGCCAACAACTGACGGTTAGGACGTATGGCTATTTCCGGCCTTTCGATTTGCTGCTCGATATTGACGTCCACGACGCCTTCTTGAGCCGATATGATGCCCTTGATTTGAGTACCGAGAGCAAACAACTTGTTGAGGTCATCGCCGAACAACTTGATGGCTATCTGAGCCTCCGTACCCGAAAGCATAGCATCTATACGGTGCGAGATAGGTTGGCCGATTTCGATATTCGCTCCGGGTATTTCGGACAGCTTTTCGCGTATTTCGCGTACCATTTCGCCTCGTGTGCGATCTTTGAGCGTATAGGGCGCTTCGATTTCGGAAACATTGACACCGAACGAGTGCTCGTCTAATTCGGCACGTCCTGTTTTGCGTGCGGTGGTGCGAACTTCCGGCACCGAAAGAATCATTCTTTCGGCCTCCGCTCCGATTTTGTCGCTCTCGTCAAGCGATATTCCGGGAAGCGTGGAAATATTTATGGTCATCGAGCCTTCGTTGAAAGATGGCAGGAAGCTGCGACCGAGGGTGAAGAACAGCGCCATTGCCGCTACAAAAAGTATGCCGACAGTGGTAAGCACGGCACGCGTGTGTTTGAGACACCATTCGAGGGTGGTCGTGTATCCGGCGCGCATCTTACGTGTGACATAGGGGTCGCGGTCGACTTTGGCTGTCGCTTTTTTAGACCCGAGCAGGTAATAGCACATTACCGGAGTTAGGGTCAGTGCCACGATAGTCGATGCAATCAATGCCACGATAAAGGATACGCCTAATGGTACAAGCATACGACCTTCGATACCTGATAGGAAGAAAAGCGGAAGGAAGCTTGCTATGATGATAAGCGAAGAATTGAAGATAGGCATACGCACCTCGGCCGAAGCGTGGAAGACGACATCAAAGACACTTCGTCGTTGGTCGGATGGCAATTCGCGGTTTTCGCGTAGTCGCTTATAGACATTCTCGACATCCACGATGGCATCGTCCACCAGCGAGCCTATGGCTATGGCGATGCCTCCGAGGCTCATGGTGTTGAGTGTATAGCCCATAAAGTGCAGCACCAGGACGGCGAGAATGATAGACAGCGGCAGTGCTACAACGGATATGACCGTCGTGCGAGTGTTCATCAGGAAGAAGAACAGAACTATAATCACGAAGAGTGCGCCTTCGAGCAATGCTTCCTGAAGATTTGATATAGAGGTGTCTATAAACTGGCTTTGTTTGAATATATCTGTCGCGATATGCACGTCGGACGGGAGGGTCTTGGAGACTTCGGCCAAATCTTTCTCAATGGCTTCTGTCAGTTCGATGGTGCCTACGGACGGCTGCTTGGTGACTGTGACCAGAACGGCAGGATGTGCCTTGACAGATCCCACTCCAAGTCGTGGATGTGCACCGGCAATCTTCACATCGGCGATGTCGCCTATGGTGACGATTCCGTCAGCGTTGCTGCGGACCACGGCGGCGGCAATATCCTCGGTGGCAGTGGTGTTGATTTCGCCCTTGACGATGTATTCGTTGCCGTAGTCGTAGACAATGCCGCCTGTAGCGTTTTGGTTGAGGCCTTCAACGGCAGCGCGGACTTCATCGACAGATACGCCTAATGCCTGCATACGCTGCGGCACCATTTGAATCTGGTACTGGCGTACGTCGCCGCCAAGGACGGCGACTTGTGATACACCGCCCAAAGACAAGAGTCTCGGGCGTATTGTCTTGTTTGCGATGGTGTTAAGATCCATCATGGACGTAGAGTCGGCGGTCAAGCCTATAATCATGATTTCTCCCAATATGGAAGATTGGGGACCCATGGTGGGCTGCTTTACGCCGGGAGGCAGAGTTCCGGACAACGAGGCAAGGCGTTCATTGACAATTTGGCGGGCACGATATACATCGGTACCCCAATCGAATTCAACCCAAACTACCGAGAAACCCGTGGTGGAGGACGACCGGACGCGACGGACACCGGTGGACCCGTTTACGGATGTCTCGATGGGGTAGGTAACCAATTTCTCCACTTCCTCGGGCGCCATGCCGGGCGCCTCGGTCATCACAACGACAGTGGGCGCGTTAAGGTCGGGGAAAATGTCCACCTGAGTACGCATTAGTGTTATGGAGCCGAATATCAGCGCCAATCCCACCAATATGAGTATGGTCAGGCGGTTGTTAAGCGAAAAATGTATGATTTTATTAAGCATAACTGTGTGATGTTCAAAGATAAAAAGACTATAATGTAGTTATGCATATCAATGGCTGTGCGAATGGCCTTCGGGTACTACGCCGGATTTCTCGGCAAGACGTACGGTGGTAGTGCCTTCGACTACGACTTTATCTCCTGAATGAAGACCGGAGAGAATCTCGGTGCGTACGCCATCGCTTTGTCCGATGGAGACGGGTACTTTCTGATACCCCTCTTCGTCAAGCTGAATGTATACGAAGTAGTCGCCTTGCTGTTCGGACAATGCCGACACGGGAACCGTGACCACATTGGTTCGGGGTTGTCCTTCAAGGAATACCTCTACAATAGAGCCGGGGACGATGCTGCCATTGTTGTTGAAGGAAAAGTATACGGGGATATAACCGGGCGTAGAACTTACGGCCTCGGCGGACGAACTGCGCGCTCCGCCCAGTTCTTTGATATCCAAGGATTCGGACATGTAAGACGGGCGAAAACGAGCATTGGTGACCGATGTAACGGCGCCATAGAGCTTTTGGGGTACATCGGCACGCAGGGTCAGACGTGTATTTGCCGTTACAGAAGCCAATGGTGCGCCGGCTTCGACATATTGTCCCTGCTCGGCAAGAAGAGCTGTGATGGTGCCGGCAGCCGTGGCACGGGCGCTGCCTGAGGCGGCAGCCGGGCTGTACGAGGCTTTAGCGCTTTGGTATGCAGCTACGGCGCGGTTGTACTCGGCTGTTGACACTACGCCGCGACGATGCAGCGGTTCAAGGCGTTCCACCTCCTTGCGTGCAGCTT
>CAVEDT010000208.1:0-3693 GCA_963614475.1 Roseburia faecis | reverse complement strand
CAAAGAAGCGAAGTACGCGATTCATCAGGGCTGTACGGGCTTCGGCATCGGAGATGGTTTCGAAGGGGAAGCCGATGACTACGGTACGGTATACGCCGTTGTCAAAAGCGGTACCGGCCACGAGGTTGTTCTCGCTGTAGCGCAGGAAGGTGCAGCCTTTCTTGGCATCGGGAGCGTAGAACGAATCAGGCGACTCTGCGGCATAGCTTTCGGAATTGAGCGTAGCGTGGAAGGGATATGTCGCTTCGGCATTGAGCTGGTCAAAGCGTGTCTGTACCTGATAGGCGCTGCCTTCAACTGTGGCTTGACCTACACGCCAGTGATATCCGAGGACCTCGGTGGCAAAACGCTGGTCTTTCTCGGCTGTTTCTTTGCTCGAGAAGGGGTTGTCCCACAAGTCCGTAGCCACAAACGAGCCACTGACAAAGAAGGATGTGCCGGCTTTGGTCATAGCCTCGATTTTGTTCTGTAAAGCCGTATCGAAGGTCTTGTAGCGTGTGCCATGAACTCCGCGACCCTTGGCTATCTCTTTCTGTTTGCCCAAGATGAGGTCAACCACGCGAGCATCGTCCTTGCTTGCCGGACGGGATGCAAAGGCGGAGGCGCTGCTGCTGGTGAAGCCGTAGCCGGCTTCGCGCACGGCCTGACCGTGGGTGTAGATATAGTCGTAAGTATTGCCTGCCAAGACTTTGTCTTCGTAATTGGCACGCGATGCGCCAAAACCGGCAGCGTCATCGTCCATCCACGGAATGTTGCGACGGAACTCGAAGGTGCGACCTATGTAGCTGATATCCTGCATATAGGGCACTCCGGGGTCACGCTCGTCATAGAATCCGGCAATTTCGCCCGAATCAAACCAATCGGGAGCGCTCACGCGAGTGAAGCCGTTGACAATCTCGACACGCGGAGCCTCGGGACGGTGGCACAGAGCCACTACCATCGAGGGGAAGGACACGCCGCCATCATTGCCGGCGATGACGCGATAGCTGTGTATAGCATCGTCCTTGACGGTGATGTCGTAGTGAGGTTTGGTGACACGTGCAATCTTAACAAATGCACCGTCGCCTACCCTTTCTTCTATATTATAATATGTGGGAGTGGCCGTAGCCTCGAGTGTATCGACGGTGGCGGCCCATGTCAGAGCATAGTGTCCGTCCTTGCCGGCGGGTGTCACGGCGATATCGTGTACGGGCAGGGGCTGCACCACATAATCGTAGCCGTCGCGCGATGCCAGGAATTGGAGCATACCTTTATAGACGGCACGCGATACTACAAAACGGAACTCGGGGTCAAGGCCGTACTTCATATCCGCAAAGTTCTGATGCGAAAGCAATTCGAGCAGCATTCCCGGTACTTCGGGCACACGAGCCTCGTAGTACGACTGGTCCCACATGCCGCGGCGAGTCCAATTGGGCTCGAAGGTACGGCGAATGTCGTTGGTGATATTAGTCATTACCAAGTCGGTGAAGTCGCGCGAAGCATAGCGCGAGGTGCCGTTGGCGTAGTCTGTACCGCGTTCATGGCCATCTGTGCAGTATATACCCAAAGTTCCGATAATCGAATCATTGAGCGTTGTGCCCGCATCCGTATGCCATGCAAAGGAGAGGTCCACGGGAATATGCAGACCCTCACGGTCGGGTAGCATGGACGACCCTCCGGCCAGCCAATTGACCCAAAGGCCGCGGCAACGGTAGTCGTCTGTGTAGTCGTTGACGTTATTAGAGGGCGTATAGACACTATCCGGAGCGCCGGCCCATTGCAGCCAGTAGCGTGCACCCTCGGTGAAGCGAGGATAACCGCTGGCGACATAATCATAATCTATCGAATCGAGGGGCTCGATGACCTTACGTGCCACATTGCCCATACCACCGCCTATTTTGACGGCATCGGCGCTGATGGTACTTCCGGCCTTGGCCGAGAGATTGGACAGGGTGACCACAGCTTGATGTCCGGCGGCGAGGTCGAAGTGCCCGAGGTATATCCAAGTGCCGCCGCCCATAGACTGATTGACGGTAAACCGGCGAGCACCGCCTGCGGTATTTACGGTATATGTAGCATCCGTGGCCGAAGCATCGTCGCTGACGTACGAAACGTACACTGCATAAGTGCCGCGTTGCGGGATATTGGCCATCCAACGCACTTCCGAAGCATCGGAGGCACGGTCTACGGTGGTAGCCTTCAAGGCAGTACCATCGCGAAATGGATTATCACCGTTGTGCAATTCGGCCTTGGCGTATCCGAAGCCGGGGGTCTTACCTACGGTCCAGGCGTTGCCGTATACCACCGAGCCGGAGGCGTTGCCGCCATCGTTGTCCACGATAATTTCAGTGGTATTGATATCACGCTCGCGAGGGCTCATGACATAAGCGCCTGCATTGCGCAACATCGGCATCAAGAAAGGCATTACATAGCTCTGTGTATACAAGTCTTCGACTGTCTGGAAGATACGGGCACGCTGCCATTCCCAACGGTTGAGTTTGGGCTCGAAATACCATCCGTGGCTCTGCCACAACGCGATATTACGATTTTGCAAGCCGCGAGGTGCGGCATCGGCATCCAGGTCGCGAACAAAAGGCGCCTTCTCGGTGGGCCCGATAACGCGCTTGGGCGCAAACAATATGAGATTATCCATATTGGTACGAGCCACTTCCTTGCCCGAACGGTCGCGGTCAACTACGTACATTTCCACGCGATAGCCGTCATACTTCTTGCCCATAGCGGCACATACATCAGCCTTGATCGAGGCCAAGTTGTCGGCGCGTAAGGGTATATAGGCGCTGTTATCGTTACAATCCACACGTAATACACGTGCGGCATCATCGGCATCCACGCAATCCACCCTTATCGGGCCGAGACCGCTGGTTCCGGGTAGATAGTTGCGCAGCACGGCTGCTGCCGCGGCATTGGCATCCTTGCCAAGCTCTGCCGCTACGGAGTTACCGGCGCCCCATATCGAGGCGGAAACCACTATCGCTGTGACTATTAATCGATTTACCATTGCTTTAGATATTTCGGCGGAAAGCCTTACGACCTCCCATAGGGTTTATACCTACAAAGATACAGACTTTTTTTGGCTAAAGACACATATCATTATCTAAAAAAGCATGTATTCAACAAATTTTAATTGTCAGATACATATTTTTACATAAAACCGCCACTCTTTTCATCATCTCATTTTGTCCCGTCGAGCACTCACACCCACCCGCATTTTGCCACCACGCAGCCTTCCGCTTCAAATTCCCGGAGAGGCTATTCGAGCGCTCTTTTCGGTTTATTTCAGGTGTCGTATCAAGCACTATTTCGCGGTCCATTTCACAATTTTCGCTGCCTGTCATTTCACATTCCATAATCCAAATAAATTTTGTACCTTTGCACCACCTAAACACGCACGCGCAAAATGTGCCGAGTGAGGCATAAACCTATGAATTGCCGCAGCCGGCACTATAAAGTTGTAAAACATTGAATATAAATAACAAAAACATAATATCTGCTTTATGAAAGCCTGCTTCATGGGATTGGGCTACATCGGACTGCCCACCGCAATCATTGCCGCCAAGCACGGCGTACACGTCATCGGCGTGGACATTAATGCCGACGTTGTCGCACAAACTAACGCCGGACACCTACACATTATCGAACCCGGATTGGGCGACCTACTGCGCGAAGTAGTCGCCAACGGAAGCCTCCATGCAC
>CAVEDT010000207.1:0-3702 GCA_963614475.1 Roseburia faecis | reverse complement strand
GTTCCACACGGCACAGTAGCACAATTGAAAGCCCTCTGCGCCATTGATGCTGAAGGCATAGTCGACACGATAAAACAAATCCTCGGAAAATGAAGATAGTAATTGCAGGAGCCGGAGATGTAGGCTCTCATCTGGCCAAACTCCTCACCCATGAGGAACAAGACATTCTCGTAATTGACGAAAATGCCGAACGTCTGGCCTTTTTGGACTCCAATTACAACCTGATGACCTTGACCGGCAGTCCCACATCGTTCCGCACACTGCGTGAGGCACGCGTTGGGTCTTGCGATTTGTTTATAGCGCTCACTCCATCCGAAACGGATGATATCGTTGCTTGCTCCATAGCCAAAAACCTTGGTGCCGATATTACCGTAGCTCGTATCAACAGCTACGACTTTATGGAAGAGCGCAACCACGAATTGGTAACTCGTATGGGCGTGGACAAACTGATATACCCCGAATACCTTGCAGCGCAGGAGATTATCACTGCCATGCGTCGCTCATGGGTACGTCAGTGGTTTGAATTACATAACGGCGAGATTATCGTTGTCGGCGTCAAACTGACATCTCGCTCGCCCATAGCTGGACAAAAGATACGCGATTTTGCCTTCGCCAACCGCAATTTCCATGTATCAGCAATCAAACGTGCACACGAGATTATCATTCCGCGAGGCGACGACACCCTCGAAGCCGGCGATATAGCTTACATCACCTCCACCCACGAGCACGTGGACGAACTGCTTGCGCTTACCGGTAAAATCGAGCACAAAATACGCCGTGCAATGATTATGGGCGGGGGCAAAATTGCCATACGCCTCGCATCTCTCGCCGGCGATGAATTCGACTTCAAAATCATCGATAATAATCCCGAAGTGTGCCGACACCTTCCGGAAAAATGTCCGAATTGCGACATCATACAAGGCGATGCCCGCGACATCGACTTACTCATAGACGAGGGCATAGATCAATACGATGCCTTTATAGCCCTAACCGGGAGCAGTGAGGCCAATATCTTGACATGCCTCACCGCAAAGGAAATGGGCATCAAGAAAACTATAGCCGAAGTCGAGAACATCCAATACATATCACAAGCCGAAGGACTTAATATAGGCACGATAATCAACAAAAAACTTCTGGCGTCCAGCTCAATATTCCAATTGCTGCTTGATGCCGACTCTTCGACATCCAAGTGTCTGGCACTCAGCGATGCCGAAGTAGCCGAATTGGAAGTACATCCCGGTGCAAAGATTTCCGGCAAACCGGTAAAAGACCTCAAATTGTCCCACGATATGACCTTGGCCGGGCTTATACGTGACGGCAAGGGAATGCTTGTCGGCGGCGATACGGTCATATTGCCGGGCGACCATGTCGTAGTTTTCTGCCTGAGCGGAGCACTGCACAAAGTCGAAAAATTGTTCAATTAACGATTGCCCTACCCCCGATATTCGAACACGAAACAGCGCGACATCTAAGCAAATAGTTACAGCCAAATGCAAGCATTGCGAAACATACGCGAACGACGTTTTATCAACTTCCCCATGCTGTTCAAAATCGTGGGGTGGCTGTTGATGATTGAGTCGGTATTTATTTGCATCCCAACCATCGTCAGTCTATGCTACGGCGAGGATGATTGGGACGTCTTTGCACTTACCGTGGCCATCACCTTTGTCGTTGGGTTTATTCTTAACAACTGCGTACACGCTGCACATTCGCGTATGGCACGGCGCGAAGGGTTTCTGCTTACGGGCTGCACCTGGGTGATATTTTCGCTGTTTGGAATGTTGCCTCTGATTCTTGCTCCAAGCAGCCGGCTTTCATTCACCGATGCTATTTTTGAAAGCATTTCATGCTTTACGACCACCGGCGCCAGCGTCTATCTTGACGCTGACAGTCTCAGCCACGGCGTACACATTTGGCGCGCGATTATGCAATGGATTGGCGGTATGGGTATTATACTTTTCACCTTGGCCGTAATTCCAATGCTGAACTCGTCGGGAGGTATGCAGATGTTCAATGCCGAAGTGACCGGCATCACGCACGACAAAGTGCGTCCGCGTATATCGCAGACAGCCAAAGCCTTATGGATTACATACTTCGTCCTCACGGCTTGTTGTGCCATTCTGCTTATGATTGGCCCTATAGACGTTTTTGACAGTATTTGCTACGCTTTCGGCACATTGAGCACGGGCGGTTACTCGACACGTGCCAGTGTCGATTTCTTCAATTCCGATTACATAAAAGTCGTCATTACGGTGTTCATGTTCCTTGGTGGCGTCAACTTTGCTTTATTGGTACGCAACGCCATACGCAATCCCCGGCGATTGTGGGACGATGATGTTTTCAGATGGTTTATTATCATCATCGTCGCAGTCACAGCTATAAGTTCGGTTACGCTGCTTTGTGTCGGGGTCGAAGACACATGGCGCGAGGCAATCATTGATCCACTGTTTCAAACCGTTTCGACTATCACATCTACAGGATACGTAGTCAATTCTATATCCCAATGGGGACCGTTTGCCATGGGACTGCTCATGATATTAGTTTTCATCGGCGGTTGTGCCGGCAGTACCAGCGGCGGTGCCAAGTTAGACCGCATCATATTCTTGTTCAAGCATATACACAACGAATTGTACCGTTGCATACATCCCAATGCGGTATTACCCGTAAGACTTAACGGCCGAGTACTGCCACCTCAATTGGTCAATAAAGTTGTGGTATTTGTATGCCTGTATATGCTCACCATAATAATAGGCGGACTTATCATGACCGCCTTTGGCCTTAACGTTAAGGACGCGCTATTGTCTTGTCTGATGTGTATTTCAAATGCTTCACCCGATTTCGGACTCACATCTTTCGGAGAAGACTATAGTGTGCTTGCCGATGGGTGCAAATGGGTCTTGGCATGGACAATGCTCATCGGACGTCTCGAAGTGTTTACCATTATCATTATCTTTACGCCTTCGTTCTGGCGCAAATGATACAAGCACAATTGATTATTCCAAGCAAACATCACGGGACATGCATTTGTCTCTTGATATTTAATAATTGACATTTGACATCATATCATACTTAAATTAAGCATAATAAATCTATGTACAACCTACGAAAACAAATATTGCTCAGCATAATGGCCTTGTGCAGCGTCGCGGCTTCGGCTTCGGGCATACACGACTCACGGCATGCAAAGACCTCCGGGATCGAGACAATACTGCATGCTTGGACGTGGTCTTTCGACACCATAGCGGCAAATATGCGGGACATTGCCGCAGCCGGATATACTTATGTACAAACCTCACCGGCTCAGGCATGCTACGTTGGTGAAGGCGGTGGAATGGCTCTATATAGCACGTCCGAAGATTCGATTAAGGGAAAATGGTACTACTACTACCAACCCACCGACTGGACCATCGGCAATTATATGCTCGGTAATCGCAATTCGTTTAAAGCCATGTGCGACAGCGCATATAAATACGGCGTGCGCGTTTTGGTTGATGTCTTGCCTAATCATACTGCTATCGACCACCATGCAGTACTGCCGACTCTCGATGCAGCCGTAGGAGGACATGAGAACCTCTATCATGCAAACGGGTTTAACGAAATCACCGATTACAACGACCGATACCAATGCACCACCGGACAAATGGGCGGACTGCCGGATGTCAATACCGAAAACCCGGACTTCCAATACTATTATCTGCAATA
>CAVEDT010000206.1:0-3705 GCA_963614475.1 Roseburia faecis | reverse complement strand
GGTATACGGTCTGTATCTATGGTCATTTTCAACCCCTTGGGGTAGCTGCCCGGGTATCCCGGAGCTACGGCCATGACGGTGGCGGCGGCCGACGGTGTGATATTCAGGGGAATGTCTCCCAGTGCGCCGCGTGCCGCTGCTGCAAATACTTCGAGCAGGTCCGAGTCGATGCGCAGCATCACTGCTTCGGTCTCCGGGTCGCCCATACGGACGTTGTATTCAATGACATACGGGTCGGAAGCGACGTCTATGAGGCCCAGGAAAATGATGCCGCGATAGTCGATGCCTCGGTCGCGTAACCCGGCCAGAGTCGGCTCGATGATGCGTGTGCGCACCTTGGTCATAAAGGTGCTGTCGGCAAAAGCTACGGGCGAGACGGCGCCCATGCCTCCGGTGTTAGGTCCGGTGTCACCCTCGCCTATGCGCTTATAGTCCTTGGCTACAGGCAATATGCGATAATTGCCCGTGCCGTCGGTCAGGACAAATACCGAACACTCGATGCCGCTGAGGAATTCCTCGATGACCACGCGCGCCGAAGCCTGTCCGAACATACCGGACAGCATCTGTCGCAAAGCCTTACGCGCCTCGTCAAGGTCATCGATGATGAGTACGCCCTTGCCGGCTGCCAGTCCGTCGGCCTTGAGTACGTAAGGCGGTTGCAGGTTGCCCAAAAACGCCTCGCCATCGGCGATGGAAGCGGTGTCAAAAGTGCGGTAAGCCGCTGTCGGGATGCCGTACTCGGCCATGAAAGCTTTGGCGTAATCTTTGGAGCCTTCGAGCGCGGCGCCTCGTGAGTCCGGGCCTACTACCAATAGCGACGGGAAGCGGCGCAGCAGCGATTCACGAATTCCGCCTACGAGCGGATCCTCGTTGCCGCATACCACCATATTTATGGCGTGAGAAGCTACAAAATCGCCCACGGCGTCAAAATCCATGGGCGAGATGCTGACATTGGTTCCGTATGTGTCCGTGCCACCGTTGCCCGGTGCTACGTACAGCTTGGCCAAAAGCGGGCTTTGGGCCAGTTTCCATGCCAATGCACATTCGCGTCCGCCGCTGCCCAGCAGCAGCACATTGTATTTGTTGTCCATAGTCGTATGTCCGGTTATGCTCTGAGTGTTAATGTTTATCGTGTCAGGCGGTGCGGTGTCCGGATGCGGGATGCGCCCCGGAAAGTGTATGCCCCGGCCTAACGCTGCGGCAAAGATACGATTTTTTCGCCAAACATATCGGCCGTACGTGCACCTTGATGCATGCCTCGGTGGGTCGCGTCTTGCACATTTCGCAAAGAATACGTAACTTTGCGCCGCAAACGGGGCGTAGCGCAGTCCGGTAGCGCACCTGGTTTGGGACCAGGTGGTCGCAGGTTCGAATCCTGTCACCCCGACGGCCAAGACGGCTTTCGATGTATTACGCATCGGAGGCCGTCGTTGCTTTTTGTTAAAAAATACGTTAATATTGAGGACGATGGGTGTTCGGCGATGGTTATGTCCGAAAAAAATCGTAACTTTGCGTGATTTATATACACATCGCAAAAAGCATTTCAATAAACTATGGACGTAGACAAAGTCTTATACATTTCGCAGGAAATAGCGCCGTATTTGCCCCAGAATGTCATGTCTGGATTGTGCCGCGACTTACCGCAGGGCATCCAGGAACTCGGCACGGAGGTGCGCACATTTATGCCGCGTTATGGCGCCATCAATGAGCGCCGCAACCAGTTACACGAAGTGATAAGGCTGTCGGGTCTGAATATTGTAATCGACGATACGGATCATCCGCTGATAATCAAGGTGGCTACGCTGCAGCCTTCACGCATGCAGGTCTACTTTATAGACAGTGATGATTACTTCCAACGCCACAACTCGGGTGTCCTGGAAACGCAGAGCTTGGCACAAGAGAATGACGAGCGATTGATATTCTTCGCTCGCGGCGTCCTCGAGACTGTCAAGAAATTGCGCTGGCCGCCCGTGGTGATACATTGCTCCGGTTGGATTTCGGCACTTGTACCCTTGTATATTCGCAAGAGCTACGCCAAAGACCCGGCCTTCCGCAATGTCAAGATTGTGTACTCGGTATTTGCCGACGAGATGAGTACGCCGTTGGACGAACGCGCCGTCGAGAAATTACGCATGGACGGCTTCAGCGCCAAGGATTTGTCTGCAATCTCCGGCGGACCGGTGGACACAGCCGCATTGCACCGTATCGCCATACAATATAGTGACGGCGTGGTTCAAGCCGTTGCGGACGCCCCCGCCGATACCATCGAGGCTGCTAAGGCTTCCGGCAAGCCCTTTATGGCTTTCCCCGGCGAAGAAGGGTATGCCGCCGCTTATATGGACTTCTACAAAAATCTCTGACAATACGCAAAGGTATCTTCGATACTATTTGAGACATACACGATGAACAAGTATCTCACCATCCTCGCCGCTGCCGCTATGGCCGGGTCTGCAATGCTGACTCCCTCGTGCGACGATTCCTCCGATATAGGCAACTCCATCACGCAAGATAGCGTAGCCATAATTGTAGACACCACCTTCACCCTTTCCGGTCAGTCTATCAGCAACCATCAGGTGCTGTCGCGCTCGGTCACTCAGATGATAGGACGTGTGGACGCCCCCGGATTCGGTAGCATTTCCAGTGATATCGTTACGCAGTTCATGCCCTCCAATATCTTGGATACCGTAGGCGTCGGCGTCAACGACATCGACTCGCTGCGTCTGGTGATGTTGCTCAATATCGGCGAATACACCGGCGACTCGGTGGCACCTATGGGCTTGGAGGTGTACCCTCTGACACGACAACTGCCCTCGCCGATATACTCGGACTTCGATCCCTCGGGCTACTATGACCAAACCAAACGCTATGCCTCGCTGATATATAATGTCAGCGCCGTGGGCGAATCCGATTCGGTCAAGAAACTCAATTACCGTATGCTGGCTGTGACATTGCCGCGAGACCTCGCCAAAGGATTATACTCGGCTTATCGTAACAATCCTCAGACGTATTCCACCCCGTCGGATTTTGCCAAAGTATTCCCCGGACTGTATATCAAGAACACCTTCGGCAACGGACGTGTGACACGTATCTCTTCCACGACTATGCATCTGTACTATCACAAGACATACTACGACGAGAGCAAGGAAAAAGATACTACGGTAATGCGTGCCGGCAACTATTTTGCAGTAACACCCGAAATTGTCACCAATAACAATATCAAGTTGGAAATAGCGCCCGAGATTAAAGCTCGTGTAGCCCAAGGCCAATCCATTATTATGGCCCCTGCCGGACTTGACGTGCAATTCCGCTTCCCGGGCCAAGAGATGGTTGATAAATATCGTTCCGGCATTTCCAAAGGCTTGGGCGTGATAAACACGGTGGGTATCAGCATCCCCGTTGAGGAGATAGACAATAAATACTCCATAAAACCGCCGACGTATCTGCTGATGACCCTATCGAAGGATAAGGATATATTTTTCCTGGAAAGCAAGATCCCGGACAACAAGACCTCGTTCTATGCCACCTACAACTCGACAAGCAACACTTACGAGTTCACAGGGTTGCGCGACTACTTCCTTGACCTGCTCAAGAAAGACAAGATTACGGACGAAGATATCACCTTCACACTGACCCCGGTATCCATCACCTACGAGACCAATTCGTCATACTATTACGGATCCACGACCACCGTGACAGGTATAGTAC
>CAVEDT010000205.1:459-3723 GCA_963614475.1 Roseburia faecis | reverse complement strand
ATGTAACACCGATGAGCAAGCCTATCAAGGTGCATTTCCCCGATATGCAGCCTCCACGCGGCCCCGAGATTACAAAGATTGAAATCGAGCGTCCGGGCAAGAACCTTTGGGATAAGATTTATGCCACGGTATACTTCCGCAAGGACACCATAGAGGACGACTTTGTTCGCTATATACCGATGTATCATAACGACCGCGATTCGCTCAAGCAGTGGAGATTGCTTACCGACCAATATATTGCGCCGACCGATACGATGGTTCGTATAGATGTCACCAATATATCTTCGGGTATGATTACGATTGCTGCTGTCGATACGGCCGAGAATATAGGATACTCATTCCCGCGACTTCTGCGCATTCGTGATGCCAAGCCTCCGATAGCGCCGACATCGCTGAAGGCTTTCCCGTCACTTGACGGAACGATAGCCCTTATGTGGGACATGGCAGATACGCTTGATGTGCATTATTATGATGTATTGTATGCCAATGCTCGAGATCATGTATTCAGTCTTGCCAACCATAAGCATGTAATGACGCGGTCTTTCACCGACACCGTAGCCGTGGATGCCAATGAACGCTATATTTATTATACCGTTCGTGCAGTCGATTGGGCGGGCAATGAAGGCGCATGCTCGGATACAATAGCCGTATTGCGTCCCAACGCCGCACCGCCGTCCAAGGCACACTTGGATTCGGTATGGACGGACAACCGGATGATACATGCCCGTTGGATAGGCGGTGGCGATGAGATTATCGGATATTACAATCTGTACCGTCGCAAGCAGGGAGTCAAACAATGGGATTTGCTTCGGAAATATGACGGCGATTCGGTCAAGGCCGCCGGGTACGTAATACAGATGGACGATGCCCCGGGTGGACAGATTGGCCAGAGATTTGAGTATGCAGTCGAGACCGTGAGCCTTTGGGATATCAGCTCCGGACTTACGCCGGCTCTTTCGGCCAAGTTGAAGACCGAGGTCGTGGTAGACGGTGGAATCAAGCTGCTCGGTCGCTACGACGCGTCCTCCAAGAATGTCCGTCTCGCGTGGGAAGTTTCCGGAATGCCCGAAGGCGTGCCGTACTACTTCTGCCTGTACCGCAAGGCGCCCGGTGACAAGTCGTATAAGTACATCACCGATGTGCCGCAGGAAAAGCATTTTTATGTAGACCCGAGTCTCATGCCCGGACAGACCGCCGAGTATTATGTGTCGGTGCGCTTCGAAGACCGACGCCAAGGGCCTAAGTCTAACGCCATAGCTATAGCGGCTCCGGCGGCCACCAATGACAATGTCAAACGCTAAACGTTCACAGCTACCATTATGAGAAAGTATTTATGTATGATAGTCTTGTCCGCGGCTTTGGCATCGTGCGGCGACTTCTTCACCTTCGAGGAAGAGCCGGACGAGTGGACCGGAGTGACCATGACCGCAACGTGTGACGGCGCATGTGTAATGGTGGGCGATACAATGCCTCTGACGGTCAAGTTTGAGCCGCGCAATCCCAACGACAGCCCGGTATTCTGGATGCTTAAAGATACGACGGGATGCGCACGTGTCGTCAATGATTCGCTCGTGGCCGTGTCTGTCGGCGATTCGGAAGTGATAGCTATCGGCGGCTCGGGACGCGTATCTGACACATGCAAGGTGAGCGTCATTGACCGCTGGGACATTAAAGACTTTGAGCGTATGCATCCGTCCGATATGGTCATATATGCCGATGTTACGGTTGACGGTAAGCCGTGGGACGATAATACCCAAATACTTGGCGCTTTTGTACGAGGTACACTTGCCGGCGTAGGCGTCAAACGTGAAGCCTACGGCATCACCTACACCGTATTGCGCATTTGGGCGCTGGCAGACCAAGATGTCGGTACGGTGACGTTGCGCCTGTATGACCGCGCCGCTTTCCGCCTGCATTTGGCGGCCGAGTCCCCGGAGTTTGACGCCTACAAGACGCTGGGAACTCTGTCGGCACTCTATCCTATCACCTTTACATCCAAATCAAAATGAATAAATTTTTTAAATCATTAGGACTTATAGGTATATCCGCTTTGTTCGCCGGCTGCACATTGATGCTGGACGAGCCTGCGGACAGCGACACGCCGACAGAGAATGGTGACGGCTTCACCTCGCCACGTACCGAGACCAACGACTTGGGCTCGATTACGTACCAATACAACGAGGGTACAAAGTTGCTGGACGATAGCTATCGCCCATACATACTTAGGTATAGCACCGATTCGCTGTACGACAAAACGGAAATATACTTTACGAAGGATATCCCGGCTGATCTGATGGTGCAGAAGGGCAACTATCTGGCCACTACACTCATAGATATATTCGATAGAGGCTTGTGCCACAAAGTTGTCGAAGTGCAAAAAGATGATTTAGGCTACCGTGTATTGGCATGTGTAGCCAATACCAGGGATGTGTACAAGAAGCTGAAAGTCAAGGCTGATTTCTATGTCGAGGTTGACCAAGACGAGCAATCCGAGACCCAATCGCGCACAGGCGACTTCAACGCCGACCGAGTCCGACTTGTCGGCGCCGCAGGAAAGTCCCGAGGAGGAGAATTTAATTACAACTTCATGCAAACGGGCATAAGATTATCCAATACGGATTTATTTTATTCAGACTTCAAGTATTGTACCGATACAAAGCCCAAAACGTTTAGTGGCTTAAAAGATAAAATCAAATTCAAACTGAGTGGTGATGCTGATATGTATGCTTATTTCTCGTCATATCTTAAAATTACGTACGAGTCAGACGATGAGAAGAATATGGTGGATTGGCATTGCATAATCGGATCAAAATTCTCGGTGGGTATAATGTTCAAAAACGGTAGGCTAAAACTATCAGTTCCCTTGATTGGATGCAGTTATTTGAATCATAAGTCTGCATATCCGGATTCAGAGGGCGGTTCGGGTGTGCCTGCGATGTACGTAATTGATAAAAACGGATACCTTGCAAATTTTCCCAAAATTGAAAAAAGATTTGTTGTTGGCTGTTTTGTAGGCTCCTTCTTTATTGAACCGAACCTGATATTAGACTTCTTTGGAGGCATTAACGCTGAAAAACAGATGAAATATGAGTTTGCAAAGGAGCTCCGGTTGGTAGAATTCGGCTTTCACAGCGAACCCGGCAACGAATACTCGTATCCCAATTCGAAAAGCACACCGGATGGCATAACGGCAGAAGAACCGGAAGGCCTTAATTTTGAGGCCGGTGCAAGGCTTTCGCTCAGTGTAAATACCGGCTTCAGGGC
>CAVEDT010000205.1:0-449 GCA_963614475.1 Roseburia faecis | reverse complement strand
GTTGTGAAAGCATATATCAACTTTAATGTCGGGCTCGAAGTAAAATACCAAAAGAATTTTACACAGACTACCGAAAATATCAAAAGCGGATTATTTACTCCCGATTGGAAACGGATGCTTTATCCGGGCAATTCATTTATAAGTATATCCTCGGATCTTGATCTGAAGTTGGCCGGCGAACTTGATTTAGGTATCTACACAGCGCCGCTATTCTCTCTTGGCCCGACGAAACCGTTTGACCTTTTCAAAGTGACGTGGTATACGGTCCCGTACTTCGAAACGCATGTCTATTTGGATAAAGAGCGTTCTGACAATAATACCAACTATTACAAGGCTGTAGTGCGTAAAAGTTCCGATCGAAAGTTCTTCCCGGGTGCGTTGAGCTATCCACCTCATTTGGCGATATATGATTCCTCGTTCCATCTCGTGGGTGGGGCCAATCTCATAGG
>CAVEDT010000204.1:0-3736 GCA_963614475.1 Roseburia faecis | reverse complement strand
GTCGATGACAATCCCGCATTGTCGGCCGAAGATTCAGATGAAGGTGGCGAAGGTCACGATAATCCGAATGACGGCGAAGATGGCGGTGGCGAAGGCGGCTCCAACGAGACTGCCGAAGAAATGCAGCGTGCCGATTACGGCTCGGATGAGGATGTGCCTTTTGATGCACCCGAGACGCCTTATCGTGCCCGTTCCGGTGGCGGTGATTCCTCGTCATCGTTTCCGATGGAGGCCAATGCGGACGTAGCCAGTCAGGCTGATTCGCTGTTGGCGCAATTGGCCGAGTATACGCTTGATGATAAGGTGCGACTTGCCGCCACTTATATTATAGGTAATATAGATGCCAACGGACGTATGTCGCGTGCACTCAATGCTATCGCTTCGGATATCGCCATAGCCGAGGGCGTGGAGGTCTCCGAAATGGATATGCAACGTGCTTTCGATGTAGTGCGGTCGTTGGATCCGGCAGGCATTGCCGCTACGGATTTGCGTGACTGCCTGTTGCTGCAGTTGCGGCGTCGCACGCCCAAAACATTTGAGTTGCGTGTAGCCACCGAAATCGTGGATAAGCATTTTGACTTACTCACGCATAAGCATTACGACCGATTGAAGGCACGCCTACATGTAGACGAGGACGACTTACGCAACGCCATAGAGGTCATACGCGGCTTGGATCCCAAGCCCGGCGGCACCAATGCCGGCGAAGCTCCAGATGATCGTTTGGAGCATATCACGCCCGATTTTACGGTCGAATACTTGGGCGGAGGCCGCTTCAGCGTCTCGCTCAACCAGCGCTTACCGGCTTTGGCCTTGGAACAGTCCTTTGTAGCATCCGTGCCGTCGACGCCTGCCGATGCCCCCAAGATGTCGCGTGCCGATGCGCGCCGTCGCGATGCGGCATTATTTGTCCGTCATAAGGTGGAAGATGCCAACAATTTTATCTCGATGGTACAACGGCGCAACGACACGTTGTTGCGTGTAATGCGTACCATCGTGTCATTGCAGCAACCATTCTTTGCGGCCGGTGGCGACGAGCGACTGATACGTCCTATGATACTCAAGGATATAGGCGGAATTACAGGTATGGATCTCAGCGTAATTTCGCGTGCGTGTGCAGGCAAGTACGTGGCCACGGCGCGTGGTGTATGGCCGCTGAAGATGTTCTTCAACGAGCGACCCATCGAGGACTCGGACACCTCCACAATACAGATATTGGAAACCATGCGTTCGATTATTTCGAACGAAGATCCTAAGGCTCCGTTGAGCGACCGTCGCATTTGCGAGCTTATGGCCGAACACGGTGCCCCGATAGCGCGCCGTACGGTGGCCAAGTATCGCGAGCGCCTGGACATCCCGGTGGCGCGTCTACGCAAGAAGCCATGATGCGACACCGGAGCCTGCGAGGGGTGCGCGTATAGACGCTAACAGCAGATTAATTCTTAAGACATCGAAAAAAATTCTGACATACAACATATAATGGAACAGACATCGACACCCAACCAAGAGCAGGCCCCGAATTCCGGCCACAAGCCGCAGACGTCCGAGGACGCCAAGGTTGTCGGCGTACCGCACTCCCTATGGCGAACCGCGCGCTATGTCTCGGCGATATTTTCGCCATTGCTCATCCCGACGTACGCTGTAGCTGTGGCCATGTGGATTACGCCGCTGAATACCACTCCCGAGAATGTCCGCTTTATGGCGTGCATGCTCGTACTTTTTATTACCGGCGGCATACCCATGGCAATGCTTTTGACGCTTATGCGCCTTGGGCGTATCACCGATGTAGACATTAGCGATAGGCGTCAGCGTACGCTGCCCACGTTTCTGATTTCGCTGTGCTATGTGGCTGCGGGACTGTACGTATGGCGTATAAGTGCGCCGTGGTGGATGATAATGTTTTTCGCCGCAGCCTTTGTCGTGGCTATGATATGCCTTGTCATATCTCGATGGTGGAAAATCAGTGGCCATGCCACTGCGATAGGAGGCGTTTTGGGTATGGTCGTATGGCTTGTCGTGTCCGGACTGACCGACATCGACCCTATGCCGTGGGTCACGGGGATGGTGATTGTCGCCGGTATTGTGGGCACGGCTCGCGTCATCCTCGGAGCGCATGACTCCTTACAAGTACTGGCCGGATGGGTGCTGGGCGCTGTAGTTACCTACCTTATGCTGGGCATACCCGCCCCCGATGCAGTAGTGACATATCCTATTTGATAACCATATAAAGTGCAATTATGCAACCGCTTATCAGTATAATCATGGGAAGTACCAGTGACCTTCCCGTAGTCAGCAAGGCTGCAGCCTTCCTTGACAGCATGTGTATACCCTTCGAGATGCACGCCCTGAGTGCCCACCGCACACCGCATCAGGTGGAGAAATTTGCCTCCGAGGCACGTGCTCGCGGCATCAAGGTCATCATAGCCGCTGCAGGTATGGCCGCTGCCTTACCCGGCGTTATTGCTGCGCTGACCCCCGTGCCTGTCATCGGTGTGCCCATACGGTCGAGTTTGGAAGGTCGTGACGCCTTATTGTCGATAGTGCAAATGCCGCCGGGCATACCTGTTGCTACTGTCGGCATCGACGGAGCGCAAAATGCCGCTATCCTGGCTACACAAATTCTGGCACTGTCGGATGCAGATATAGCCGCTCGATTGGACCAATGGCGCAGTTCTCTGGCTCAGAAAATTGTCAAGGCCAGTGCTGATTTGGCTGCAATCAATACATACAAATACAAGACCAACTGATATGACCAGTAATATACAGCCGATATATTATCGCCGCCGTTCCACTCATAAAGTATGTATAGGCGCCGGTGGTACTGCCATTGGCGGCAAATCGCCGATATTGGTACAGTCGATGACTGATACGCCGACACTGGATATCGAGGCCAGTACGGCGCAGGTATTACGCTTGGTACGCGCCGGCGCCGGATTGGTACGCCTGACAGCGCAGACCGCTCATCATGCTGACGCCCTGGGAGATATACGCCGGCACTTGGATGCTGTAGGATGCCATGTGCCGCTATGCGCAGACATACATTTCAATCCCAATGCAGCCTTCGAGGCGGCCAAGCATGTCGAGAAGGTGCGCATCAATCCCGGTAATTTTGCCGACCCGGGACGTACTTTTGCTAAATTGGAATATACCGACGAGGAGTATGCCGCCGAGCAGGAGCGCATAGCCGAGCGATTACGCCCGCTATTGGCGCTATGTCGCGAGCGCAAGGTCGCTCTGCGTCTGGGCGTCAACCACGGGTCGCTTTCGGATCGCATCATGTCGCGCTATGGAGATACTCCCGAAGGCATGGCCGAGAGCGCTATGGAATATCTGCGCATCTGCCGCGTAGAGAATTTCGCGGATGTGGTGGTAAGTATCAAGGCTTCCAATGTGGTGGTGATGACGCATACCGTGCGTTTACTTGTGGCTGCTATGGATGCCGAGGGTATGGATTTCCCGTTACACCTTGGCGTAACCGAGGCCGGGGACGGCGAGGACGCACGTGTCAAGAGCGCCGCCGGCATTGGGTCGCTGCTTGTCGACGGTATTGGCGATACCGTGCGTGTGTCGTTGAGCGAACCGCCTGAATGTGAAATACCGGTGGCGCACATGTTGCTGGCACATACAGATTTAGTCGCATCCCGCAATGCTGTAATCGGGCCGTGCGATATGCAGTACGATTTCGGAGCCTGCGGGCTCGAACCTATTACCGGGGATATTTATGTCCACGGTGTGGACG
>CAVEDT010000203.1:0-3744 GCA_963614475.1 Roseburia faecis | reverse complement strand
ACATCTATGCCCCGCTCGAACATGCATCGTGGAACGGCCTGACCCCTACAGACCTTGTCTTCCCGTTTTTCATGTTCATCATGGGCGTTTCGACCTATTTTTCGCTTAAGAAATTCAATTTCCAACTCAGTGCTCACGCTTTTGCCAAGATATTACGTCGCACAGTGGTCATATTCTTCATAGGCTTGTTCATTGCCTGGACCAGCCTGACCATGCGTGGGTTTATCAACGAAGACATGTCGCTAAGCGAAGCTATGTTCAACTTTGAGCATCTGCGCATACTCGGCGTAATGCCGCGTCTGGCTCTGTGCTACGGCATAGGATCGCTGTTGGCCCTTGCCTTCGGACGTCGCAGACTGCCGTGGGCGATAGCCGGCATCATCGTGCTCTACGGCATCATCCTGCTGGTAGGTAACGGTCTCGAATTCTCGGACAGCAACATCATCAGCCGTGTAGATCACGCCGTACTTGGCGAAACCCACATGTATCATGATACCGTCGACGGCGTCGAACTGGCCTTTGATCCCGAAGGCCTGCTGAGTACACTGCCTGCCATAGCGCATATGCTCATAGGCTTCATCTGCGGCGGAATGATAATGTCTACCAAAGATAATACCGTGCGTATTAATAAGCTATTCATCATAGGCACGGTGCTCACTTTTACAGGCTTCCTGTTCAGCTACGGAATGCCCATCAACAAGAAAATCTGGTCGCCCACCTTCGTGCTCACCACCTGCGGACTTGCCGCCAGCTTCCTGGCACTGCTTATATGGGTGATAGACATCAAGGGGTACAAACGCTGGTGCCGCTTCTTCGAAGTGTATGGTATCAATCCGCTGTTCCTCTATGTCTTCGGCTCGCTGTTGAGCATCTTCCTGGGCTTTATCAAGATACCTTATCAAGCGGCAGAAAGCGGCCTTATATCCATCAAAGGCTGGCTGTATGACGCCGTGTTTACACCCATGTGCTCCGGCAACGAAACCTTGGCTTCGCTGTGCTTTGCCTTGTGCTTCGTCTTCTTTGTCTGGGCTGTGGGCCTGATCCTTTACCGAAACAAAATATACATTAAGATATGATACTTATAGCAGATTGTGGAAGTACCAAAATCGATTGGTGCCTCGTCGAAAACTCGAAAGTAGTAAAACAAGTGTTTACCTGCGGCATGAACGCCATTATGCTGACGCAGGAAGAAATGGCGGCACGTATTGCCACCGAGCTCGTGCCCGAAATCAAACAATATATACCCAAGGTTACAGCCGTATACTTCTACGGAGCCGGGTGCATCAATGAAGAAGTGTGCGACAACGTTGCCGAGGCTATACGTGCCTCCGTGCCTGCACCCGTCATTGAAGTCGCTACCGACTTGCTGGCTGCAGCTCGCGCATTGTGCGGACGCTCGGCCGGTATAGCCTGCATCCTCGGCACGGGTAGCAACAGCTGCTACTACGACGGCGAAAAAATATGCGACAACGTTTCGCCCCTGGGTTATATCCTCGGTGACGAAGGCTCGGGCGCCGTTCTGGGCAAACTGCTGCTGGGCGATGTGCTCAAAAATCAGCTACCCAAGGCCCTGTGCGAGAAATTCCTCAAACAATACGACCTGGACCGCATGACCATCATTCGTCGCGTCTACAAAGAGCCCCAGGGCAACCGCTTCATGGCATCGGTGACCCCCTTCCTGATACAGAACATTGAGGAACCCTCGATTCATCGTCTGGTGCTCAACTCGTTCAAGTCCTTCTTTGTACGCAACATTTGCCAATACAAAGACCACGACAAACTCAGTGTCAACTTCATCGGCTCGATAGCCTACTACTATCGCGATGTGCTGACCGAAGCCGCTGCGGCAGTGGACTGCACCGTTGGCACCATCATCAAGAGCCCTATGGAAGGCCTCATCCGCTTCCACTCGATGCCCGCTTGAGTTCCAAGCGTCTGAATACACACTTACAATAAGCAACATTCACACAATATACATAATACACTTATGGCATTTGTAAAAATAAGCGAGCAGCCCTCGCTTTACAACGACCTTGAGAAAAAGTCCGTAGGCGAAATCCTGCACGACATCAACACCGAAGACAAGAAAGTGGCATTTGCAGTAGAGAAAGCCATACCGCAAATCGAGAAACTCGTCATCGAGATTGTCAGCCGTATGCGTCGCGGCGGACGTATATTCTATATGGGAGCCGGTACCAGCGGACGCCTCGGCGTGCTTGATGCCAGCGAAATACCCCCTACATTCGGTATGGATCCCTCGTGGGTGGTAGGCATCATAGCCGGTGGCGACACCGCCCTGCGCAATCCGGTCGAGAACGCCGAAGATGACACCGAGCAAGGCTGGAAAGACCTTCAGGCCTTCGATATCAATGACCGCGATACCGTCATCGGTATTGCAGCTTCAGGCACGACACCTTACGTCATCGGTGCCATCAAGGCCGCCCGTGCACACGGCATACTCACCGCAGCCATCACCTCCAATCCCGATGCTCCTATCAGCGAAGCCGCTGATATACCCATCGAAATGATTGTCGGCCCCGAATATGTCACCGGCAGCAGCCGCATGAAATCCGGAACCGGCCAAAAGATGATCTGCAATATGATTACCACTACTGTAATGATACAGATGGGACGTGTCAAAGGCAACAAAATGGTCAATATGCAGTTATCCAACGCCAAACTCGTAGACCGTGGCACACGTATGGTGGTCGAAGAACTCGGACTGCCTTACGACGAAGCTAAGCGACTGCTTCTGCTTCACGGCTCGGTAAAAGAGGCCGTTGATGCTTATCGTAAGCAATAAAAGACGTCACGTTATGAAAATTCGTACAATAGTAGCCGTGGCTGCCTTGGCAGCCACGGCACTGCCTGCCGCTGCACAGCACCGGTGTCAGTGCTGCCACCGCACATCGGTACCTGACACCGTACAGTGCGCACGCTTGCAGTACTATATAGATACGCAGCATCAGAACAAGTATACCGAATTGTGGGGTCAGCGCGCCACCATTTTCGAGGCTTTGCCCGTAGATACAAACGATATAGTGATGCTGGGTAATTCGCTGACCCACGGATGCGAATGGCACGAACTTCTGGGAATGCCCAATGTCCTCAATCGCGGCATTATAGGCGATGTTATCGAAGGCATACGCTTGCGCGTCGATCCCATCTTGAACGGACATCCCAAGAAAATCTTCCTGCTGTCCGGTGTCAACGATGTCAGCCATAACCTCAGCGCCGACAGTATCGCCAATGCTATGGGCGAATTGATAGACTACATACGCACACGTTCGCCTCAGACACGCTTGTATGTACAGTCGATGCTGCCCATCAACAACTCGTTCGGCCGCTACAAAAACCTCAAAGACAAGGAACAGGTGATACGTGATGCCAATGCACTTGTCGCCGCCATGGCGCAGGACAAAGGCTTTACGTGGATAGACCTCTACACCGCCGTAGCCGATAAGGAAGGCAATCTCCGCAAAGACCTCACTAATGACGGTCTGCACTTGCTCGCTCCCGGCTATCGCATTTGGGCAGACATTATTCGTCCGTATATCAACGAATAAGTTTGTAGGAAGAGCAAGCTATTCTGATACAAAGCAAAATACAGAGGGCGTCCGCATGATGGACGCCCTCTGTATTTTGCGTTTATGCCTTTAAGTTACAATGTTAGAGTCGGATGCTGTGTCGTAAGCATCCGAAATAAGCCGGCTTGCAGGGGGCGATTTTGATGGCGAACTTTGC
>CAVEDT010000202.1:0-3756 GCA_963614475.1 Roseburia faecis | reverse complement strand
CCACAATATTGGCCTAGTGATACGTAGGCAGATCATCAGCGCTCTTATACAAGACTTTATCGTCAAGGATATCGCTTTTGATGACTACGTCGCCGCGCAACAGGTCATCTACATGGACTTCTTGACCCGGTTCGATGAGGAAGCGTACGACATATTTTTCGCCCGCGTCGATAAGGCGCTTAACCTCCTCGGCCGGCAGCGTCAGCGAATTGCGCATCTGCATACGTGTATGCGCATCATATTGGAAGTTCTTAATCTCGGCACGTTTGGCTTCAAGCTCCTGCGGAGTATCAAAAGCAATATATGCCTTGCCGTCATCCACCAATTGATGCATATAGCGGCGGTAGATGTCGCGACGTTCGCTCTGCTTGTACGGTCCGTAAGGTCCGCCCTCGCGCACGCCCTCATCAATGCCTATGCCAAGCCAGGCCAAAGCCTCGTTGATATAATCCTCGGCTCCGGGGACAAAGCGTTGCGAATCGGTGTCTTCGATGCGCAGTATCATCTTGCCGCCTAATTTACGGGCAAATAGGTAGTTATACAGAGCCGTGCGAACGCCGCCTATGTGCAGCGGTCCGGTGGGCGATGGTGCGAAACGTACGCGAACTTCTTGTTCCATGTCTGTTTTTTGGATTGGTTTTCCTATAAGATGCTCCGGGAACATTGCGCGGCACGTAGCCGCTAAGCCCCGTTTGACGTCGCAAAGGTACGAAAAATATATGACCTACGGTGTAGGCCGAGATAAATTGCCGTCTAAGCAGTCACTACGCAGCCCGCAACAAGGCCGATGGCGCCCCTGCACAACGCAGTAGACGCCATCGCGCGAAATGTATGTGCTGTTCTATTGTCTTCCCCTTACTTATTCAAAATGCCGGACGAAGCGCCGTCTGCCTGGTAAGCCTCATTACCGGCCTTGACTTTCTTGCCATAACCAAAAGTGTATGTGACCGACAGCTGGGCAAAGTTGTTATAACTGCCTGTATAGATGTGTCCGATAGAGTCGTAATAGCGGCTCTGGGTGGTACTCTTGGTGGCATAGCAATCGTGAAGCCCGAGATTGCGCGTAAAGAGCCGCAGGTTCCAGTGGTTGTTGCTCCACCCGACTTGAAGGGTGTAATTAGGTCTCGTCTTCATCCACATTCCAATCATACAACCATCCGGGTAGACAATGGTGCTGCGATATGAAGTTCCAAAGTAAAAATCTTTCAGGTAATAGTATGCAGAGCCCGAGAAGACAACCCTACCCTTATTCCAATTGTAAGGCGCGCCGTTGTGTCCTCGGAACATATAGCAGGACACTGACACCTGCAAATTACCATTGAAGAACTTGCCCGTGCCTTTCACGCCGTATTGCCATTGGGAAAAGCCGCCGAGAGGTTGTTTGATTGTTCGGATAACCCCCGTAGCGTTTGCCTCATAGTCATACACATAACGATTGTCAACGACCCACACATTGCCAAACGCACCGACATTGAAGGTTTTGTCGATGACAAAGGTGTAGCTGCCCTCGGTGTAGAACGAGTTATACGGAACAAGCGACGGATTGCCGGTATAGCTCATAAGCGGATTGGACTGGATGACGGCAGCACTCCTAAAACCAGAAGACGGAATTGATTTTTGATAGTTAAAGTCTAAGCGAAGCGAATGTTTCTTGTTAATGGCGTATTGCGCCGACAGATTCACCCATGGCGCCGTGGAGTTTTCCACAATCTCGCCATACTCCGAGCGGTCCCAGTTCAGGCCAACGCCCAAGCTTCCATGCAACTTATCTCCCGTGTAGCTGTAGTTTACACCCGGGCCAAGCCTTAGCGTTTGCGCCTTATCCGAAACGGACGATGACCCCGAGTATCGGGTTTTGTTCAGCAAAAAGCGCCCCTGGCACATGGCCTTCAGCGTGCCAACCTTACCAAAGGAATGTACGAAAGCTATATCTCCGGCAGCTTGGTGGGAGTCGTCCTTCGCGCCATTTACGATTGCATCCGCGCCGTTCTCTTCATAGCGTGAGTTTTGTTGGGTATTGGTATACGCATACTTAGGATTGAACGTGATTGTATTGTTCCCCGGCAAAGCGAAGTACCAATAACCGTTGTATGCAAACGAATTAATACGATCGGAACTTAGCGAGCTGTATTCCGACCCTTCATATTCGTCCGAACTATACTCCACACGTCCTTCAGTAGTATACTTCGGCATCCTATCAAATTCCACCGAAAACATATTGCTCATTGTGATCTTGTCTGTCTTATACAGAGCCTTGAAAGACGCCCAATAGTCATTACACGTCTTTTTAGTATTGTCTACAATCGAATTGCGTTGTATCTCCTTGATCGTTCCGTCAGGCTGTGGCAAGCGATAAGTCTCGTAAGTGTCCTCGTAATATTTCTTGTCTCGCATAAAGAACATTCCACCGGCCACATCATAAGTCATCCGTTTGTATTGCAACTTGGAGTACCCGTTAAGTTGCCTGGACATCACAAAGTTGTCGTAGTATATACCCTTTACGTATCCGCCGTATTCGTACCGCTGCATCACGAAATTAATCACGTGCGACTTGCCCTGAAAGCGAGGGTCGCTCGGATAGTCATAGTATTCCACGCGCTTGACATCGCTGACAAGCAGACCGGTGAGTTCGTTGTCCGTTGCCGGGACATAGTCTATGTACATGTCCACCTGCTGACCGGTGTTGGTTTTGATGTCTTCACCAACGGCCAGTTGCGGAATCGACATTCGTTGAATAAGATCCTGCGCCGTTTGCGCCGTCTTTTTCTGATTCTTGGTGGGCAAATAGACAGACTTGTCGGAATAAAGGTTGGCCGTAGAACCTTCCACGGTAACCGTGGCAAGATTTACGGGAAGCGCTTCGATGACAAGCGTACCCATATTATACTTATCAAAGAGAAGATGTCGCGTCTTGTACCCCATGCAACTTACTTTGCCTATGACGCCATTATGGTCGCAGGGGATACGAAAGCGGCCCTCACCATCGGAAATGCCATAGGTAATCACCGTCGAATCGGTGCGAGCAAGGAGCATAATCGTAGCGACCGCCACCGGTTCGCCGTCGCTTCCGAGTACCGACCCCGAGTACACAAAGCGTCCGTGCTGAAGTGCCTCGACGTATATACCGCCATCTTTGCGTACCACCGATATGGGATTAAGGCCGACAATCGCCCTGACGGCTTCATAGACATTGTCCGTACCTATGGTCGCCGAGGTTTTGTAGTTGTCCAAGTCCTTATATATAAAGGAGAGGTTTATCTCGGGATTGTCTCGAGCGATTTTTACAAGAGCTTGCGAAATAGGCGTATTGCGAAAATTATACTCGTACTTGTGTGCTTGTGTTGCGACTACGGTCAATACCGAAAACACGAATGCCATTACCAAACCGCGCATCATCGCACCACCAACTCGCTCCCATCGAGTGTAATGTCGATTTGTTCGAAACTGTTAAGCTGATCGACAATGCTTTGCAAGGTATTCTTCGGGTCGAATTTGTAGAACAAACGCAATTGGCGCTTCGCCTCAACTTCAAACCGGGCCTTGACGTCGTAGGCCTTTGCAATCGTATCGATAATCTCGCCAAGCGAAGCATTGTCAAACAACACCGGAGACGTCGGCTTAGCGGACGAACTCTCGGAAGGCGATGCAACGGTATCTTGTGCGGCGGCCGGGCGTTGGGCTGCATCTCCCCGGGCTGCCACAGCGGCAGCCTCGTCAGTATTGCCACGGTCAAGGCTTACCTTGATGGTAATGCCC
>CAVEDT010000201.1:0-3758 GCA_963614475.1 Roseburia faecis | reverse complement strand
CCACCTTAAGCCGTCCGGGCGGCATCCGACAACGGATGCCGCCCGGACTTTTTTTGTAATGTCGAATGTCGAATGTGGAATGTCGAATGTGGAATTGGGCTGCGCAAACGGCATTCCGGAATTGGGCTTCACGTGAGGATGGGCTGCGCGCGAGGGTAGAATGTGCGCGAGGACGCGAGCTGTGGGTAGGGACCTTAGGGACCTTAAGGACAATAGAGACTTTAGGGATCTTAAGGACTTTAGGGACGGAGGGGACAGATGCGAGGACCGGGGATGCTAAGGGACGCTTACCGCAGGAATAGTGAGCGGATTGGAGCGGGGTGAAGAGGTCATGGGGGGCACTTGGAGAGGGCTTTGTGGCGAGGCTGAGGGGCCTTTTTTTGTTTTTTGTGTTTTTTTGGCGGCGACGGTTTGGGTATGTGTGGGATATTGGCTAATTTTGCCTATATGGAACATCCCGAGAATGACAGTCGTTACACCGGACTGACAGTAAATAGCGGTGTAGTACAACCACCGAATGTTAATCCTTATCTGAAGGTGCATCGTCGCAAGCCGTTGCCTCCTGCATCGGAGCTTGTGGAGGGTATCCTTAAAGGTGATGTGACGGTGTTGAGCCGTGCTGTGACTCTTGTAGAGAGCCAGGCTGCGGCGCATCAGTCTTTGGCCCAGGAGGTTATCGAAAAGTGCCTCCCGTATACGGGTAATAGCCGTCGTATTGGTATAACGGGTGTGCCCGGTGCGGGTAAGTCGACGTCTATAGACGTTTTCGGCTTGCATGTGCTCAAGGATGAGAACGCAAAGTTGGCTGTAATGGCTATCGACCCGTCGAGCGAACGTACGCGTGGCAGTATTCTGGGCGATAAGACGCGTATGGAGCGCCTGGCAATACATCCCCGGGCTTTTATTCGTCCCAGCCCGTCAGCGGGCTCGCTGGGCGGCGTAGCTCGTAAGACTCGCGAGACTATTATGCTGTGCGAAGCTGCGGGATTCAACAATATTTTTGTCGAGACTGTCGGCGTGGGCCAAAGTGAGACGGCTGTACACTCGATGGTAGACTTTTTCTTACTGATTCAGCTTGCCGGTACGGGCGATGAATTGCAGGGTATAAAGCGCGGTATTATGGAAATGGCCGACGGTATCGTCATCAATAAGGCTGATGGCGATAATATCGACCGTGCGCGCTTGGCACAGGCTCAGTTCCGCAGCGCCTTGCATTTATTCCCGCCCACGACTTCGGGATGGATGCCCGAGGTGCTTACTTATTCGGGATATTACGAAAAAGGTATCGACGAGGTCTGGGAAATGATAGACCGCTACTTTGCGTACGTCAAGGGCAACGGTTTCTTTGAGCATCGTCGTATCGAGCAATCCCGATATTGGATGTACGAGACTATTAACGAAAAGCTTAAATCGCATTTTTATAATAATCCGAATATGGAAAAGCTTTTGCAAGTGAACGAATCGCTTGTGCTTGACAATCGCTTGTCGTCCTTTGTGGCGGCGCGCAATGTCCTGGATGCGTATTTCGAGCAAAGCAATTTGGGCAAAGGCGTGTAAGATATGAAAGCAAATAATAATCGTACGTGGTGGCGCTGTGCGTTGCTGCTGGTGGCGCTGGCATTTTTGATGCCCGTCAATGTCGTAGGTGCCGGGAAGAAGGACAAGTCCGAGAAATCTCCGGCCGTGGTGGCTTTTGTCGAAAAGAGCCATGATTTCGGTAATATCAAGGAGAACGGAGGCCCGGTGTCTTACGAATTTGTATTTACCAATGAGGGCGAAAGCCCGCTGGTAATTGTCTCTGCGACGGCCTCTTGCGGTTGTACCATGCCGCGTTATCCCAAGGCGCCTATTGCCCCCGGCAAAAGTGAGAAAATTCGGGTGACCTATCTTCCCAAGGGACGTCCGGGCGAGTTCAATAAGTCGGTGAGAGTGCGCACCAACGACCCAAAGAATAAGAAAATAACCCTGCATATAAGCGGAGTCGTCGTCCCGTAATTTCCACAAAACCAACCGTGGAGATGCCTCACGGAATCCCCACGGTGGAAATAAACCAATCATTATCACATTTCTTGCAATGGAAAAAAAGTAATTTTCGCTTTCTATAAACAGAACATTGCACGAGTAGATATGGTTCGGTGATGTGCACGGCAATAGGGGAAGAATATGATACGACCATCAGTTAAATGCCGATAAGCCAGTAAGGAACAAAAGCGCGATTAAGCAATATTTAACCCTATCGGGCAATGTGATTGCACGTGTCATGAACTAACTTTGCATTGTCAACGCAAGAACCCCTTGCCGCGATACGACAAACAGAATAATATAAACACGAAATATATACCGTAATGGAAAAGACAAAGAAAACGTCCAAGAAGGAAGCCGAAGACCCCAAGAAAGCACGGGTTGAGGCCCTGAGTGCCGCCTTAGGCAAGATTGAAAAGAGCTATGGCCGCGGTGCCATTATGCGTCTCGGAGACGAAGCCATCGAAAATGTCGAGGTGATACCCACCGGGTCGATTTCGCTGAACCATGCACTGGGTGTCGGCGGCTATCCCAAGGGACGTATCATCGAGATTTACGGACCCGAATCTTCCGGTAAAACAACGTTGGCCCTCCATGCCATAGCCGAGGCCCAGAAAACCGGCGGCATAGCAGCGCTCATAGATGCCGAGCACGCTTTTGATCGCTTCTATGCCGAGGCGCTGGGTGTGGACACCGACGAGCTTTTGATTTCGCAGCCGGACAATGGCGAGCAGGCTCTCGAGATAGCCGAGCAGCTGATACGCAGTGCCGCTGTGGACATTGTGGTGGTCGACTCGGTGGCAGCCCTTACGCCCAAAGGCGAAATCGAGGGCGAAATGGGCGATCGCAATATGGGATTGCAGGCACGACTGATGTCGCAGGCCATGCGCAAGCTCACTGCCGCCATATCGCGCACCAAGACTACATGTATATTCATCAACCAGTTGCGCGAAAAGATAGGCCAGATGTTCGGCCCCAGCGAAACCACTACCGGTGGCAACGCCCTCAAATTCTACGCATCGGTACGCCTTGATATCCGTCCTCGCAGCACCATCAAAGACGGTGATGACTACCTGGGCAAGCGAGCTATCGTCAAGGTGGTTAAGAATAAAGTGGCGCCGCCTTTCCGCCGTGCCGAATTCGACATCATGTTTGGCGAAGGCATCTCGCATTCCGGCGAAATTCTGGACCTCGGCGTCGAGTACGACATCATCAAGAAGAGCGGGTCGTGGTTCAGTTACGACGGCAATAAATTGGCACAAGGTCGCGATGCCGCCAAGCGCATCATCGCCGACAATCCCGAATTGGCCGACGAGCTTGAGGCCAAGATAGCAGCCGCTATGGATGCTGCCGATGCTCGCCCTGATGCAGCAGCGCGTCGCGCCGCCAAGCAGGCCGCAGAGGCTGCCGCCGAAGCCACCCCCGCCGCAGAGGCCGCCGATATGGACACAACCGTTCCGGCCGCTGCCGATGATGACGACGAAT
This sequence comes from Roseburia faecis, assembly GCA_963614475.1. Lineage (GTDB taxonomy): Bacteria > Bacteroidota > Bacteroidia > Bacteroidales > Muribaculaceae > CAG-873. The sequence goes on along the minus strand of CAVEDT010000201.1, from coordinate 251 downwards.
TCAGCATCGAAGAAGACCTGTAATCAGATACGGTTCAATACAGCAGAGGGGGCGAAGCCGCGCGTTTGTCGGCTTCGCCCCCGCTGTTTAATGCCGAATGTTAAATATTGAGTTGGGCTTCGCAAATGACATTATATAATGTCAGAATGGAATGTCGAATGTGTGCCCCGGATATGTCGGCGTCGTCGTCACAGACGTGGTTTGGGCTTGGTGGCCTGAAAATCTTTGAGGTATTCGGGGACGCTGTATGC
>CAVEDT010000200.1:0-3777 GCA_963614475.1 Roseburia faecis | reverse complement strand
CATCCCTCCGAACTGAAGTTTGTCCTAATCGACCCGAAGGAAGTTGAATTCAGCCTTTACAATAAACTCGAAAAGCATTATCTGGCCAAGCTTCCGGGCGAAGAAAGCGCCATTGTCACCGATTTCGATAAAGTATTGATGGTGCTCAACTCGCTTTGTGTCGAGATGGATACCCGATACGGCTTGCTGCGCGAAGCGGGAGTACGTGACATCGTCGAATACAACCGCAAATTCGAGAAAGGACAACTCAACCCCGATTACGGGCATCATTATCTACCTTACATTGTGGTGGTTATCGACGAGTTTGCCGACCTTATTATGACCGCCGGTAAGGAAATAGAGTTGCCGGTGACGCGCATCACCCAAAAGGCACGCGCCATTGGCATACACATGGTTATAGCTACGCAACGCCCGTCTACGAACGTACTAACCGGACTTATCAAAAGCAATTGCCCGGCACGTATCGCCTTCCGCACATTCCAGATGGTGGACTCGCGCGTAATACTTGATCGTCCGGGTGCCAACCAGCTTATCGGCCGCGGAGATATGCTCTACAGCCAAAGCGGCGAACCGGTGCGCGTTCAGTGCGCTTTCATATCCACAGAAGAAGTCGACAACCTTGTCAACTATATCTTTAATCAGACGGGCTTTACCAAGGCTTACGAACTACCCGAGCCCAAATTGTCCAACGACGACCATCAAACCGGTGGATATATGGGTGCAGGTACCAACGACCGCGACCCGCTCTTTGACGAATGTGCACGATTTATCATCACACAATCCACAGCATCAACGTCCTCGCTACAACGACGCTTTCAAATCGGATATAACCGTGCCGGAAAAATTATCGACCAGATGGAGGCCTGCGGTATTGTCGGCCCGGCCAGTGGCAATAAGCCGCGCCAGATAAAGATGGATGCTATGGAGTTGGAACATTTGCTCTCGCAGCGTTAATACGTCCCAGTATATTCGACGAAAGTACCTGCCACCGCGAACCTTCCATAGGACTTCATAAACATCGGCCGTTATTCAATTGTTTAGTTTAAATATACATCATATCAATTATGGCATTAAGGCAAACAAAATTCGTTTTAGTCTTCCTACTGGCTCTCGCCACGACATTCGGCGCGATGGCGGCATCGCCTTCAGCCGACCGGATACTCGACAAGACGGCCAAGACATTGACCTCGGCCAAAAGCGTCACTGTTAAGTTCGGATACACCGCCGGAGGTAAACATGCCACCGGCTCTATGACTATGTCCGGTAAAAAATTCACCTTCAACCTCGGCAATATTGCTGTGTGGTACAACGGGACAAACCAATGGGCGCTTAACCGTAGCGATAGTGAAGTAACCCTTACCAAGCCTACGGCCGCCGAAGTAGTCGAGTCAAATCCATTTGCCATACTCACTTCCTACAAGCAGCATTATACACCCTCTATAACCAAGAGCACAAAGAGCGAATACACCGTCACACTTAAGCCTAAGAAACGTGGCGGCCAAATCACAACAGCCACCATACGAATCAATGCAGTCAACTACAACCCGGTGGCCTTGACGCTGCGGCTTACGGATGGCTCAATTGTCACCGTATCAGTCAACTCTGTCAGCCGCGGAGCATCCCTTCCGGCATCGTACTTCCAATACGACACCCGGTCAAACCCCAAAGTTGAGCTTATAGACCTAAGATAAAGATTTACACCTCGACATCCGTTACACAAACGCACAAACTTACTATAATATATGAGCAACGCCATCACTACCAAATGCGCCATTATCGGTTCGGGTCCGGCCGGCTATACAGCCGCCATATATGCCTCACGAGCTAATCTTGCGCCTGTACTTGTCGATGGTCCGCAACCGGGCGGACAATTGACTACGACCTCCGAAGTCGAGAATTTCCCGGGGTATCCCGAAGGAGTCGACGGCAACCAACTTATGGCAGACTTGCGTAACCAAGCCTTGCGCTTCGGTACTGTAATGCTATCCGACCGTGTGACGGATACCGATTTATCCGCACGTCCGTTCAAGCTCACTCTCGCATCAGGCAAAGTTATGGCAGCCGATACGGTCATCATCGCCACCGGCGCCTCGGCACGCTATCTCGGACTTCCGGACGAAGAACGCTTCCGGGGTATGGGTGTCAGCGCCTGCGCCGTATGCGATGGATTCTTTTACCGCGGAAAGCGCGTTGCCGTCGTCGGTGGCGGAGACACCGCATGCGAGGAAGCCATATATCTCGCCGGACTTGCCCAAAAGGTATATATGATTGTCCGTAAAGATCACTTGCGTGCGTCCAAAGTAATGCAACAGCGAGTATCCGACAATCCTAAAATAGAGATTTTGTATAACACCAATACCATCGGTTTGGCCGGGGAAGAATTTGTCGAAGGAGCACATCTGGTCGAATATGCCGGCACCGAACGCGAGCGGCGCTACGACATTCAGATTGATGGTTTTTTCCTCGCCATAGGACATCAGCCAAATAGTGCTCCGTTTGCAAAATACGTCGAGACAGACAAGGCCGGATACATTGTCACCAAAGGCATATCCACAGCCACAAGCGTAGACGGGGTCTTTGCTGCCGGCGATGTGGCCGATCCCCGCTTCCAGCAAGCCGTCAACGCCGCTGCAGCCGGATGCCGCGCTGCGCTCGAAGCCGAACGCTTCATTCTCGACAACGGATCGGTGCTATTTTCAGCTATATAGATTGTGTTCCAATAGGATATCATATAATCAGACTCTCCTATTCATCTTAAACAGAAACAATTATGAAAAAGCTTCTGACGACAACCTTGGCCGTCCTCGCAATAGCGACAGTAGTCCCGGTAGCCATACATGCCGATGACTACAATACACGCCAAGCCCGTTCGTACATTCGTGATGCCGAATATCAGATGCGTCAAGCCGAAAACTACAGACGCGACGCCAATTCGTATCGGCGCAGCGCCGAAAGCAACCGCCGCCAAATGGACTCGTACATTAGACGCGATGATACACGCAATGCCGAGACATACAGACGTCGTATGCAAAACGATCTTGACCGTGCCGCAGATTATGACCGCAAAGCCGTACAGGCTGATAGTCGTGCGGCCGACTACCTAAATAATGCCGCCCGTGCTTTACGCCGCTAAGCACTCATACACGACAATACAACGAATAGTTTGCCCGGAATAATAAAGCTATGAGCAGCATAACGCACAAATAGGACTAAAAGAATACAACCAAAAACACTATAAGACCGAATCCAAATATGAAAGCGACCCGTCTGCTAACTACACTTATCGCCATAACGGCCTTTGCTATAACCGCTACGGCTCAGACTCAGCCCGTACGCTGGCGTACCACAGCCAAAATGACCTCCCCCACCGAAGGCATACTTACCGTACGCGCAATCATCTCCGACGGATGGCATCTATACGATACGACACTGCCCAAAGGTGGCCCGGTACCGACCACGCTTGATTTCTCCAAAAGCTCCGGACTTAAATGGCTGGGGCAGTTCAAGGCATCTTCAAAACCGGTATCAAGCCATGACGCATCATTCGATATGACCCTGCGCTGGTGGGAAAAAGATGTAGTATTCACTCGTCGTTTTCGCATCTCCGGCGATGTATCGGCCGCTTCCATAGATGGTGTCATCAATTATATGGCCTGCAATGGGAGCACATGCAATCCGCCCAAGAAACAGACTGTAAAACTTAAAGTCAAGGCTTATCAAGGCAAGTAAACTTTGCATTGATGTTCGACCCGAACCGCGCCCTTATACGATTATTGA
>CAVEDT010000199.1:0-3785 GCA_963614475.1 Roseburia faecis | reverse complement strand
GGCCAAGAACCCGGATGTAATATTGTTTATCGACGAGATACACACTATTGTCGGCGCCGGCAACGCACAAGGATCTATGGATGCAGCCAATATGCTCAAACCGGCCTTGGCTCGCGGCGAAATTCAGTGCATCGGAGCCACGACACTGGACGAATACCGCAAGAACATCGAGAAGGACGGAGCGCTCGAACGTCGCTTCCAGAAAGTTATGGTCGAGCCTACTACGGCGGCCGAGACGCTCGAAATCCTCAATAACATCAAAGACAAATACGAGCAGCACCACAACGTCATCTACACGCCCGAGGCTCTCGAAGCATGTGTCAGTCTCACCGACAGATACATCAGCGACCGTAATTTCCCGGACAAAGCCATAGACGCTATGGACGAGGCCGGTTCGCGCGTGCATATCACCAATGTCAAGGTGCCGGAACAAATCGAAAGCTTGGAGCGCGAAATCGAAGACGCCACGACAAAGAAGCTCGAAGCCGCACGTGCTCAAGACTTTGAGCGTGCAGCCACCTTCCGAGATAAAGCGCAACAACTGACCGACCAACTCGAACAGGCAAAGCAGGAATGGGAAAAGACGCTTGAGCAGTCGCGCGAAACGGTAGATGCCGACCGCGTGGCCGAAGTGGTTGCCATGATGACAGGCGTCCCGGTGCAACGCATAGCTATGGCCGAGGGACGTCGATTGCTCGAGATGGCTCCGGCGCTTAAGAAGGTTATCATTGGCCAGGACGCCGCCATAGACAAGGTAGTCAAAGCCATACAGCGTAACCGCATAGGGCTCAAAGATCCGAATAAACCCATAGGCTCTTTCTTATTCCTGGGCCCGACAGGTGTGGGCAAGACACATTTGGCCAAGAGTTTGGCTAAATATATGTTTGACTCGGCCGAAAATCTCATACGCATAGATATGAGCGAGTATATGGAGAAGTTCACCGTGTCGCGTCTCGTCGGTGCGCCTCCGGGATACGTAGGATATGAAGAGGGCGGTCAATTGACCGAGCGTGTGCGCCGTCATCCCTACTCTATCGTATTATTGGATGAGGTAGAGAAAGCCCACCCGGACGTCTTTAACCTTCTGTTGCAAGTAATGGACGAAGGTCGTCTCACCGACAGTCTCGGAAGGCATGTAGACTTCAAGAATACGATAATAATAATGACCAGTAATGTCGGTTCGCGCCAGCTCAAGGAATTCGGCAGCGGCGTCGGCTTTGCCACAGACGACACATCGGCCAAGGAGTATAGTCAGAGTGTCATACAGAAGGCACTCAATAAGACCTTCTCGCCCGAGTTCCTAAATCGCGTGGACGACATCGTGATGTTCGACCAACTGGACCATGATGCAATATTCCGTGTCATCGACATCGAATTGTCCGGGTTCTACAAACGTGTAGATGACTTGGGATATACACTCGAGTTGACCGAAGCGGCCAAGACCTACGTAGCCGACAAGGGATACGACCGACAGTACGGCGCACGGCCGCTCAAGCGAGCCATACAGAAGTACATTGAAGACCCATTGGCCGAGATGATTATATCAGCACAAGTGATGCCGGGCAATAAGATTGTGATCGATTACGACAAGGACAACGACCGCATAACCAGCGAAATACACTGATACGGTATCGCACCGCACAACTAACGGCGAGAGCACAGACATCTATTTTTGCGCTCTCGCCGTTGTTGTGTCCTCAAAGCCATTGTCTTGCGATATAGTCTTGCGATATTCTCCACTCGACACATCATCGACTACGGATCAAATCACGTATATCGCATCCACGTACCGTATGCGTAGATATGCCCGTCTGATGCTGCCTGTATGCTGCCTGTAAACACAATGGTTTGCCTATCTGCTGATTTATGCGTACTTTTGCATCAAAATACACACACAAAGACAACACCATGCCCGACAACAGCATACATCCGGACACCAACGGCCAGTTCAAAGAAGCGCTGAAGCGCTGCCGCGACATCTTTGCACGCAAACTGCAAGATTACGGCCCGTCATGGCGCATCATGCGCCCCGCCGCACTCACCGACCAACTATTAATCAAGGCCAAGCGCATACGCACGCTCGAGACCACGGGTGTCAGCCGTGTCGGAGATGGCATATTGCCCGAATTTGTAGCCTTAGTCAACTACGCTATTGTCGGAACAATACAACTGCGTCATGGGTACGCCGACCATAAGGATATGTCGGCAGACGAGGCTTTGGCACTATACGACACCACTGCAGACGAGGCATTTACACTTATGCAAGCCAAAAATCACGACTACGGCGAAGCATGGCGCATGATGCGTATATTGTCATACACCGACCTCATACTTACAAAGATTGAACGCATCAAAGAAATCGAGGATCACAATGGAGCCACCTCCGTGTCCGAAGGCATAGATGCCAACTATATGGACATACTCAATTACGCAATATTCGCAATCATCAAACTCACCGAAACACGCTGACCACAATGGCAGCTACCGAAACCGTATTACGTTTTTTGCGCCCCACGGGAACACGCACGACAGCCATCATCGTATGGACACTGCGCGTTATTGTGGGTGCAATCTTCATATTCTCCGGATGGGTCAAAGCCGTTGATATCTGGGGCGGCACATACAAAATCGGCGAGTATCTGAACGTATGGCACATAGCGCTGCCCGATAGTGTCACCGCACTGGCAGCCGGAGCATTGGCCATGGCCGAATTTATGGTCGGCGTCATGATACTTCTCGGATGCTTCAGGCGTATGGCCGTAAGGCTTACCGCCATTTTTATGGCGGCTATGACTATATTGACACTTTATCTATGGATAGCCGACCCGGTCAAAGACTGCGGATGTTTCGGCGATGCCGTCATACTGTCCAACGCCGCTACATTCTGGAAAAACATTGTCATCGATGCCATGCTCGTTGTTCTATGGATAAACAACCACCGCGCCGGAGCACTTATACATACACGCCTGCAATGGTTGGCAATCATCGCTACCGCAACATTTATAGGATACATCGAGTATATCGGATACCGCATTCAACCCGTACAAGACTTCCGCGGATACGCTCCGGGGACTTTGCTTGCTCGCGACGGCGACAATGACAGCGATGACAATATTCGCTTCATATACGCCAAAGACGGCATCGAGCAATCCTTTGCCACGGATAGCCTACCCGATGAAGACAGCGGATGGGCATTCGTACGGCGCGATACCGAAAGCGATAGCGACGACAAGTCACTGACATTTTCCGCACCGGGAGGAGAGGACGTCACCGCCGATATCGTTTCCGGCGAAGGCACTCAGATTATACTTCTTGTGCCCGACCCGCAGCACTACGGACGCACTCGCAGCGCTATGGCCAATGAACTGTATGGAGCGCTTACGACCCACGGCGGTGATATGTTTGCCGTCGTAGGAGCCGATGATAGCACCGCTGTGGCCTGGGCCGATGAAGTGCGCGCCCACTACCCCGTATATACTGCCGATGACACCGACATCAAGATGCTGGCACGTGGCAACGGTGCAATCGTATGCCTACACAACGGACATATCGCATGGAAGCAGAACACCTTGACACTTCCGCACGATTTGGGCGTCAGTGTCATGCAGGACGGAATAGCTGTATTGGACGACCCGGCATATATTGATGCTTTGCACACGGATGACACAGCTCGCCACGCCGCCGAGATATACATACTCGTCTTGGCCGTCTTGATGACTATGACACTACCGCCGGCCATACGCAATCGGCTCAACACTAAGACTAAGTCGGCCAAAGCCTCATAA
>CAVEDT010000198.1:0-3786 GCA_963614475.1 Roseburia faecis | reverse complement strand
TATAGGGATTAGGGGTTACTGTGGCAAAGGTAACTAATTCCGTGAAATTGGAGCCGGATGGCTCCCTTTTCATTCCCTTTGGCGAAAGCCGTTCATGTCCGTTTCATTAGGTGTAAGATATGTCTTTAGAAGTCTATGTGTATTTTGTCAAAGTCTATTGATAGGGTGCTTATACATAAATGATTCTGTCTTCTTTGTATATGTATTTGTCCCGTGATTACGCAATATGACAAGGCAAGGATAATCATCCTTACCGACGCATATAAACAAATTATTATCGTACCTCACAGCGCATAATAAGGCCGTTTATAGGGCTTTATCAGCGCAAAATAACTCGCTGTGAGTATCGTTCGCAGCGTATGATATAATATCCTGTGGGAAGATCTATCAGCGTTGTCCCCGGATGTATCGTCAAAGTCTTGACTATCTGACCCGTAAGCGAATAGCATACCACCACACGAGAGTCATTCCCCGGAAGCGTGATTTCGACATGACTGCCGATCACACGAATAACAGGCTTATTCACAGCAACATTGGCCACCGATTCGTTATTCTCGGCAGGCTCGGCGAAGGATGTAGCCGATACGGCTGATATCGCTGTCGCTATCATCAATATGCGCAATATTCTGTTCATATCTTTCGTTTGGAGATATTTGTCTTGCAAATATAATCCATTTATTGTATGAGCAGGTGAATATTTACGGAGAAAACGGCTGCAATTAGATTAATTTAACACAAGCTAACGCTTAGTTTCGTTGCCTTCATAAAAATTAACAAATGCACGATTAACATTCACCACTCCACCTGGCGTTGGGTATTCCCCCGTGAAATACCATCGGCCGGGACATCCGGGGACAGCATCGGCAAGGCCTTCAATACTTTGGTAGAGTATGTCGACTGATGCGTGAATATCTTTGGACAGCAGTCGGGATATTTCTTGCGAGATATCTTCGTCGCTGAAAGGCGCATAAATGTCTTTCACAACATTACGCTGTTGGGATGCCGGCAGCTTGAGCTGCTCTATGCAATCTTCGTAGGCATTACGCAGCACATCCTCCCTACCCTGACTACGCAGAAGGCTGACGGCGGCACGAAAAGCAATAAACTCGGCAAGGCGACTCATATCTATACCGTAATAATCCGGATAGCGCACTTGCGGCGAAGAAGATACGATGATTATGCGCCGTGGATGCAGACGGTCCAGCATCTTGAGTATAGACTCTTTGAGGGTCGTGCCGCGTACTATCGAGTCATCAATTACGACAAGTGTATCTACATCATTTTTCACTATACCATACGTCACATCGTAGACATGCGATGCAAGGTCGTTGCGCGATTCATCCTCGGCGATAAAGGTTCGTAGCTTTATATCTTTGATTACCAGTTTATCAATGCGCAAATGTCGCCTTATGATGCTTTCTATAGATTGGTCCGTGAGGTTTCCGGCATCTCTATGGCGACACAGTTCGGCCATACGACAAGCGTCAAGCCGTGCTTCAAGGCCTTCAACCATACCCAAGAACGCGACCTCGGCAGTATTGGGTATAAACGAGAATACCGTATTCTCGAAATCATCGTCTATCATCGCGGACAAGGGCTCTACAAGGTTACGTCCAAGGGCTTTGCGTTCGCGGTAAATATCTGCATCACTACCTCGCGAAAAATATATTCGCTCAAACGAACAACGTTCGTTGGCACCTGCGGTAAGTATCTGCGGCAATGACAATTCGCCGTTTTTGGAGACCACCAATGCTTGTCCCGGATTGAGTTCGCATACAGCCGAACGAGGCACATCAAAGACTGTCTGTATTACAGGGCGTTCGGATGCCACGACAACTACTTCATCGTCATAGTAATAGAATGCCGGACGTATGCCATGACTATCTCTGAGTGTAAACATATCACCCGATCCGGTAATGCCGCAGATTACAAATCCTCCATCCCACGATGGAGCTACACTACGCAGTATCCGCGACATGTCCATATTATCTTCGATTGCAAGCCCCAAAGCCGGCTCGGCAAGTGTGTCTTTGTATTCGTGATACAATCTGTGGTTTTCTTTATCCAGAGCATATCCCAATTGCTCCAGCAGGACGATTGTATCGCTGAAAAGTCGAGGATGCTGGCCGCGGGACACTATTTCATCAAAGACTTCATCGACATTGGTCATATTGAAGTTGCCGCACAGCAGCAGGTTACGCGAGCGCCAGTTGTTGCGGCGCAAAAACGGGTGCACGTATGACATCCCACTGCGTCCGGTCGTGGAATAGCGCAAGTGCCCCATATATATTTGTCCCACAAAAGGTGTAGGCTCATTTGCCACTCCGGCATAAGCATCGTGTCGCGAAATACGGCGTTGTACTTCGTCAAAGATTGTGGCTATAGCGTCACTGCCCAAGGCTCGTTCGCGGTATACATATTCGTATCCGGGCGCTGCATTGATATCTACAACGCCTATGCCGGCAGCTTCTTGCCCGCGGTTGTGCTGTTTTTCCATCAGCAGATATAGGCGATCTAAAGCCCACGTCGCCGAGCCGTAGCGTTCACGATAGTATTCTATAGGCTTGCGCAGTCTTATCATGGCCACGCCGCACTCGTGTTTCAGAATTTCTGCCATATTAGCGGATAAAAAGGAGTTCGCGGTACTTGGGCAAAGGCCACATCTCGTTATCTACCATAAGTTCGAGTTTATCTATATGGTAGCGTATTGTTTCCATTCGGGGTGCGACGTTATCATGATACATTATAGCTTTCTGTCGCTCGTTGTCGCATGCGTTGGCTTTCTTACGCGCTTCGACCATAGCTTCAACCTCGGTTTTGATGGCCTCCATGTGCATGGAGATACCTTCAATGGTATCCATATCGTGTCCGAAGAGTGCTGCAGACTTATGGTCGCCGAAGAGTGTCTTGATTTTCACGAGATTGTCCACAAGTATGGACTGATAGCGCGTAGCCACCGGAATTATATGATTCAGAGCCAAATCACCAAGGACTCTGGCCTCTATCTGTACCTTCTTTGTGTACATTTCCCACTTGACTTCGTTGCGAGCTTCCAATTCGACACGGCTGAATACGCCTGTGCGCTCAAACATTTCCTCGGACTCGCGCGTCAAGTAGGCGTCGAAGATTTTGGGTGCGCTGGTTTCGCAATCAAGGCCGCGGCGTTTAGCCTCTTCCACCCACTCTTCGCTGTATCCGTTGCCATCGAAGTGTATAGGGCGGCTTTGTATTATCAGTTTACGTACCTCTCCAAGTATGGCTTGACGTAACGGTGTTCCGGCAGCCACGGCCTTATCAACCTCACACTTGAATTGTTCAAGCTGGTCTGCGACAGCCGCATTAAGCACTATCATCGCAGAGGCGCAATTGGCGGATGACCCTACGGCTCGGAACTCGAAGCGATTGCCGGTGAAGGCAAATGGTGAAGTACGGTTACGGTCGGTATTGTCTATAAGTATTTCCGGGATTTGCGCCAGGCCTACCGATATGCCCTCGCGAGTGGTGAGGTCTTCAAGTTGGCTGTCCGTACTGTCAGCAAGTCTATCGAGTACCGCGCTCAATTGGCTACCGGTAAATATTGATATGATTGCAGGCGGAGCCTCATTGGCACCAAGTCTATGAGCATTGGTAGCGGACATTATGGAAGCCTTAATCAGGCCATTGTGCTTGTGAACGGCAGCCATCACGTTCACTATAAACGTGATAAACTGCAGATTCGCCTCCGGTGTCTTTCCGGGGGCAAACAGCAGAGTTCCCGTATCGGTACTGAGACTCCAGTTGTTATGC
>CAVEDT010000197.1:899-3794 GCA_963614475.1 Roseburia faecis | reverse complement strand
AAATTTACTGACACTTTTTTAATCACAGCAACCGTTTATTGTTAAAAATGTTTAATAAAAGTGCGAGCCGAATAGCTGCCGCAAAGACATCTATGCAGTCCGATAAAAGAAGACAGAGGGCGTACCCCGTTGCGGAGTACGCCCTCTCGGCTATCTTATATTAAGAACTAATTATCTCACCACTTTGAGTGTCACGATCTTGCCGTCGATGTTAGCGGTTGCAATCATCATGCCCTTGCCGGTGAGAGGCACGCTGTCCGTACAAACCGGCATAGAGAGGAGGACACGACCTGCCAAGTCGCATACGACAAGGCCCGTGGCCTTTCCTGTGAAGTGAAGCATTCCATCGCTGTATGTCATACAGCCCTGAACATCGACGATGTCGGCTGCAGCATTTGTATCCAACTCGATGCTAAATGCGTTAATAGTGATCTTGCCCAGCGTCTTCGGAACGATACTGAACACACTGTTCGCGGGGTCTATGGAGTAGGCCACCTCTGCTTCGTCACCCTCGTTTGCTGCATAAGTTGCTGCATTCTCAGCCTTGACTGTGAAGGAGTGTTCCTGTGTAGTACCGGCGGGAGTGGTTTCAGTGAGGATGCTGTTCATTGCCTTAGGATCGGCAGTCTTGGCTGTACACAATTCCCATTCTACATTGTTGTCATCGGCGGTAGTTGCCGTTACTTTGACTTTGTATATACGGCCGCTCTCAAGCTTGAAGTAGGGAGTGGTGAGGTATACTGCATCGGGGGTGCCATAGTACTTGCTCCACGAGTAGAGCGAGGTTTCCTCGTTGCGTGTCCAGGTGTTGTATGTCGATGTCGCGGACACTACCTGCCAGTCGGGGAAGGTTGTAGTGACGTAAGGTATCGCTGTGAAGTCGCCGTTGTAGGCAAAGTCGCAGGGTGCTTCGCCCTCAGCCTCGCCGTTGGCGTTGCGTACCACTACCGAGAACTTGTGCTTGCCCGGAGTGAGATCGCTCACGGTATATGTTTCTTTGGCTCCGGGAGTATGAAGAGCGGAAACTTCTTCAGAATGGATGGCTGCGTCATCGCAATATACGGTATAGCCGAGCTGTTCGCTGCTGTCGAGGTTTTTACCCACGATGTCGAGTGTCGGGTTTTTCCATGTCAAAGACACAGACTTGTCTTCGAGGACAGTAGCTTTCAGATCTATAACATGCTGCGGCAGAACAGCCTGAGCAGTAAGTTCGATGGTCTGAATCTTTATGTCCGAATATGCGGATTTGGATGTCTTGCCGATGTGGCGCACAACCAAAACGTATTCGCCTTCAGCTTCGACGGGTATTATCACCTCGCGTGTCTGATATCCGTATTCCTGCACATCGCTTGCTTCGTCGAGCTTGACGAATGATGATGCGAGGTTGTGACGGTCGGTCGCATAGCCCATTTCATAGTTGTTATAACGGGCATTGATGCTGATTTTCATACGGTAGTAACCCGGGGTGAGTCGGAAGTAGGGAGTTGCAAGATACTCGTCAGCTTTTGTTCCGGTCGGCATTTTTGACATGAATGTCTTGCTCCAACTTGCAGAGTCAAATACCCAGGTATTACCATCGGCATTACCGTCTAATACTGTAAAGAGGCTTGTCGCATTGTCATCGGCTTTTGATGCGTCAAATGCGTATGGTACCGTTGCCGTGGGATGTCCCACATATCCGGCATTAACGGCGATCGGGTCCTTGTCTATACAGCCGTTGGAGTTGTATGCCATTACGTAGTATGAGTATACGCCGGCAGTGGCGGGAGTGTCAGTGATACTCTGTGCAGCGCCTACTTCACAATCGCTGATTTCGCGAACCATCTCGCCGTTACGATACAACTTGACGGTCATCGATTCTTTGAGAGCATTGCCGTTTTGGTCCACGGAGGGGTTGGTCCACGCAAGGTTGACTTTGAGCTCATCGCCCTGCGGCTCGGCCGTCAGGTCGAATACGAGCGCCGGCACGAGGAGGTTCTTCATTACCTTGACGCTGTTGATACGGTAGCCCATATATGTACCCTTTTCGGCCTTTGCGTGGAATGCAATATGGTATTCGCCCGGAGTGGTGACGGTGAACGGAACTTCGCACTGCTTGTCGAATTCGCTGAGATTGTCATACGAAGCCAGCTCGGTGTAGCCACTCATATCGGTGTCGGATGTACCGAGGGCAAAGCCGAGGTCGCCGTAGATGGTGCAGGTGACTTTGAGCATATAATCGCCGGCGGCATCGAAGTTGATGGCCGGAGATACAAGCCAGTTGTCCTCCTTGAGACCCGAAGCGGAGTCAAACTCTGCGAACTTCGAGTATGAGTTGTATCCCCATGCCGCAGTCGTGGCTGCATCAGGGCCGGAAACGGATTTCCAGTCAGCGGCGAATGTGGCTGAGCTACTGAAATCGTCCTCGTACGGGAGGGCTTTGGCTGTGGATGGTGTCGGACCCGGATCCGGCTGATCGCCACCTCCGCTTGTTATGGAGAATCCGGTGACATAGAAGTCGTATGAATTGGCATCACTAAAGCAGTGTATACCGAAGGCGTAGTCGCCGGTAGTAGCTACCGTAACGGTCATCTGTTGCAGCTCAAAGTCCGATGAGTGCTGATAGTCCTCATTACGCATCAACTGCGTACCGGCGTTCATGGCTGAAGACGTGCGCTCGGAGGCCATGCGTACTTCGAATTTCTCGGAGTCGGTGCCACGCGTCTTTGTCCACAGCTTGACGGTATATTCCGTGCCGGCGGTAAGTGTAATCATCGGCGATATCACCCAGCAATTTGCAGCGTAGTCGCTGTCGTATGCATGATATACACCGCCCTTTGTGCCGGGAGTGGTGAAGTTTGATGTTTGTTTATCCCATGTGAAGCCTTTGGCCCCTCTGAGTCCGTTGTTTACCGC
>CAVEDT010000197.1:0-889 GCA_963614475.1 Roseburia faecis | reverse complement strand
GTTTACCGCAGCCCAATCGGGGTCGACGGCGTTGTTCACGCCGATGTCGCTGCTGTACGGCACCGTCTTGCTTTGTCCCAGCATCGGCAGGGCGAGGAGGGCGGCAAGCACTGTTGCGTAGAGTTTTTTCATAATGTTTTGAGTTATATTATTATCAGACATATTAATATAAGACACAGCCCGGTCTCGGACGTTGCCGAGATATCGGGCTGCGTCGTATTCAATTCAGGTGGATTATTTCACAACTACCTTTGCGGAGCGTACTGCCTTGCCGGAGTTGAGGCGGACAATATAGCATCCGGGGAGGAGTTGGATCATGCGGTCGCCTTCTACGGTCACATCGCCGGCAGCGATGACGCCGTTGGTGGTGTATACCGTGGCCACTGCGTGGTCCGCGCAAACCTGGATGCCGCCGCGTACTGCGGTGATGGTCATATCATCGGTTGCCACATCGTCTACGCCGCCACCCTTGGCGAAGTTGACTTGAAGCTTGGTGTATATACCGGGCATCTCAAACTTGTCACTCTTTACAGCCTCTTCGTCGTTGAGCGAATATGTGCTGAACGAGTAACCGTCATCAGGAGTTGCAATGATGGTCAGCGGGAGGTATTTGGTTACCTTTGAGCCGTGGGCGTATTCATTACCCTTTGCATCGACCACTTTGACAGTGCCGTGTATCGGGGTTATGATATCGAGGTAAGCCCATTCGCAACCACCGTTAGTACCGGTATGGCTCGGAATCCATCCGCGGTCGAGAGCGATACTTGAGTCGGCGCGTGTGCCTTCATTCAGCTTCTTGTCACCACCCTGGATTACAGCAAGGTTGTAGCTCAGGCTGGGTTCGTCGTCGTCATCGTCCTTATTGATGCGTTGCGGCAGTGCATAGTAG
>CAVEDT010000196.1:0-3801 GCA_963614475.1 Roseburia faecis | reverse complement strand
CCCATATATAGTTCCATATCGTTGCCGTTGATGCGGAACTGTCCGAGGCATCCTTCGAGACGCGAGACGCGTTCGATTTCGACTTGCAACTCGATATCGGTCATATTGTCGCGGTACAGGCGCGGAATCATACGATAGACATGCTCGTGGCAACTGCCCGAGGCGGCTATAAGCTGGATCTCGCCGGCGGTCTTGACCGCGCGGGCGTGACGCAATAGGGCATCGGCATTGGCCGCTTCGCCGGGCTCGATACCCATGGCGCGGCATAAGCGCAGTACGGCATTGTAGGGCAGGGTGTCCTGCTCCAGTGCCAAGCGCTTGGGCTTGGGCAGCGAATGGTGCTGCAGCTCTTCGAGAATATTCTCGGGCTTGTGTATGGCGATGACGCCGTAGCCTTCGAGGTCTACGGGACGTTTGACAAAGTAGGTGGGGGCGTCTGCGTCGCGGTGTATGTAGAGGTATCCGCTGTAGACGCGACCTGTCATATAGTATAGGTTGGCGTTGATGGTCAGCAACATGGCGTCAGTGCCATCTTGCTCCATAAGCTTTTTAAGGTGCGATAGTTTCAGTGCCAGCTCATCGGCGCTGAGCAGTTGCAGTATGTTTGACCGTTTCATAGCGTGTAATGTCTTAATATAAAAGGTCTGTATGTCGTTTTTGTCGTTTCTAATTCAAAGAATATATGCGCTTTATCAAAGAGTGTATACGCTTTCTGAGAGCGTAAGTGCGCACTCCGCGTGGAGGACGCCTTCAGACAATGCCCTCCAGCTCGCCGAAGGAGTGGATGACGGCGTCTGCGTCCCTGACTTTCCCGAAGCCGTAAGCGCAGTATACCATCCGGGCGCCGGCGGTATGGGCTGCATCGCTGTCTCCCTGAGTATCACCTACGTACACCGGGTGGGTCAGACCGTACTTACGCACAAGCAGTGCGATATTGCCGGTCTTGTCCAATCCTGTGCCGCCGTGGCTCAGCGCGTCTTTGAAGTAAGGCCGCAGCCCGTTGACGTCAAGAAAGTTGTCAAGTCCGAGAGGCCCGCAATTGCTTACCATAAACAGCGGCAAACGGCGTGCCAGTTCGGGTATTGTCTCGACCACTCCGTCAAACAAGCGCCCGCGCAGCCCCGGCATCATCGTGGCCTCGTTGGCGTTGAGAAGTTGCAGAAAGCGCCCGTCTTTGTCTTGGCCCGGGGCGATGTCCTCGATGATGTCTTCGAGGTGCTTGCCCATTTCGCGCATCAGCACCTCACGAGTGACACGTGGTACATCGGTGATGCCCGCCTGTTCGAAAGTCACATTCCATATCCGTGCATACGAGTCCACGGCATCCCATAGGGTGCCGTCCATGTCGAATATCAGTGCATCGCATTGCCGTTTATCGCTCATCTCTCGTAGTGCTTGGACGGTTCGTAGTGCTTGGATGGCGGCAGCGGAGTGATGCCTATTTGTTCGATTTCGGTGAGCGTATCCAGCCGCATGATGTGACGCAGGTGCAGCGATCCGCCTCGACGTAAGGGCTGTCGCAAAGTTACGGTATCGGTATACTGATACGTGACGCCGCTGCCGTGGCCTCTCCATCGACCCCATGCATCGGCCATAGTGACGTCCACGGTGTCCGTGGCAGTGCTGTCGGCCGTGTCATACTTGATTTCGAGCCACAAGTTGGAATACTCGTAGTTGTGGCTGTGTCGTATGGTCAATGCGATGCGGTCCGTGGTTTCGGCGCTGTCAGGCGTCAGGGTTGCTGTATTGCCGTAGCGCCAGCCGTCGATGTCGATGTCTGACCATGCGCCGGGTGTGCCGCCGGTACATGACACGATACCCGGAGCCATTAGGGCACCGAGTATCGCCGATAATATTATATGTAGATGCTTATGCATCTGCTTTGGGTTCTTTAGGCTGTTGGTTGTCAGTTCCGTTGCCGTTGTTTCGCGGCTTCTTCTTATTGCGGCGGTTGGGCCGTGATTGCTTGTCCTGCGGAGCATCGCCGGACGGCTTTGACTCCTTGGGCTGCTTCGTCTGCTTAGGCTCTTTGCTGTCTTTGGGCTGTTTCGAACCTTTGTCCTTTGCCGGCTTCTTTTTCTTGCGTTTCTTTTTGTCGAAGCGGGTCAGTTCGTCTTGGTCCAGCAGGTCGTTGACGTTGGAGCGTTCCTTGGCTGCCGCTTCGGCTGCCTCGGCATCGCGCAGCAGCGTCGCGGGCTTCTTGCCTTCTTTATTGAGGGCGATGATTTCGAATACGCGTTCGGCATCCAGTGTCGTGAGGTTGGCGGCCATGGATTTGTCCGACGAGTATATGATTTCGCGCTTAAAGACATCGGTCTTGAAGTGGTACCACGTGGCATCCGCTGTTTCGAGTCGTACATTTTTGGGTGGCATCCGCTTGACGGTCTCGACGTAGGTGTCTACTTCGAAGTTGAGGCAGCACTTGAGTTTGGCGCATTGTCCGGCCAACTTTTGAGGATTGAGCGAGATGTCCTGAAAACGCGCGGCGCTGGTGGAGACGCTGACAAAGTTCTGCATCCACGAGGAGCAGCACAACGGTCGACCGCAGGGGCCTATGCCGCCGATGCGCCCGGCTTCTTGGCGTGCGCCTATCTGTTTCATCTCGATGCGAATCTTGAAGGTGTCGGCCAGGACCTTAATCAGCTGGCGGAAGTCGACACGTGCATCGGCGATGTAATAGAATATGGCTTTATTGCCATCGCCCTGGTACTCCACGTCGCCTATTTTCATATCCAACTGAAGGCTCTGGGCAATTTTGCGGGCGCGTATCATGGTGTCCTGTTCGCGCGCGCGTGCTTCGTTGTATTTGTCGATGTCTGCGGGCTTGGCCTTACGGAATATGCGTTTTGTCTCGGCGTTGGGGCGTATGCCGCTTTTGCGCATTTGCAGGCGCACGAGTGCTCCGGTCAGCGTCACCGTTCCGATGTCGTGCCCCGGTTGAGCTTCCACGGCCACCAGGTCGCCGGCTTTGAGAGGGATGTTTGTGGAGTTCTTGTAGTACCCTTTGCGAGTGTTTTTGAACTGTACCTCCACCATATCATCGTCGGCGTATCCGCCGGGGATATCTTCAAGCCAGTTGAAACTGTGTAACTTATGTCTTGCCGTGTCCGAGCATCCTCCACAACCCGGGCATTTGCCTTTGGAGCATGATCCGTCTGTCGCTTTGGGACATGATCCGTCTGCCGCTTTGGGGCATGCGCATCGGCCTTGGACGGCTTCGGGCTGCGCCTTGTCTTGCGAGGCCTTGCTCTCGCCGGCGCTGCCCGACTCCTCCACGGGGGCGTGTAGGGCGTTGTTTATATTTTCTAAATCGTTGATTTCGTTGCTCATATCACCTTATTTGGCAAAGCTTACCGAGCGAGTTTCGCGGATGACCGTAATTTTGACCTGTCCGGGATAAGTGAGTTCGTCCTGGATGCGACGTGCGATTTCGGCCGACAGCTTCTCCGTCTCGGCATCGTCAATCTTGTCGGCGCCGACAATGACGCGGAGTTCGCGTCCGGCCTGTATGGCGTAAGTCTTGATGACTCCCGGGTACGAGAGTGCCAGTTGCTCAAGGTCTTTGAGGCGTTTGATGTATGCTTCGACGATTTCGCGGCGTGCGCCGGGGCGTGCGCCTGATATTGCGTCGCACACTTGTACGATGGGAGCCAGCAGCGTAGTCTGCTCGATTTCGTCGTGGTGTGCGCCTATGGCGTTGCATATTTCGGGCTTCTCCTTGTATTTCTCGGCCAGCTTCATGCCCAGCAGTGCGTGCGGCAGTTCGGGCTCCTCGTCGGGCACCTTGCCTATATCGTGCAG
>CAVEDT010000195.1:0-3803 GCA_963614475.1 Roseburia faecis | reverse complement strand
GCCCACGATGGCGCAGGCATCGTCGATGACATCGGACGGCAACCCGGTCTTGCGGGCAATCTCAATGGCGAACGAACTGCCCGGATGCCCTATATCGAGGCGGAATAGCGGCTGCATACGCTGGCGGTCGTAGAGCATTGACCCGTTAATCAGACCCGGTACTTCGGAAGCCAAGGTCTTGAGGTTTTGATAATGGGTGGTAATTACACCCCACATCCCGGCGGCATTGAAACGTGTCAATAGCGCTTGGGCTATGGCTCCGCCAATCTGCGGCTCGGTTCCCGATCCGAATTCATCAATAAGGAAGAGGTCGGCATCTCCGGCATGTTCCAGCATATATTTCATTGCCAGCAAGTGCGAGCTGTAAGTACTCAAGTCGTCATCCATGGACTGATCGTCCCCGATGTCCACCATCAGGCGCTTCATCACGCCCATATCCGAATCGGCGGACACCGTCGGCAGCATCCCGCATTGAAGCATATACTGCTCGACGGCCACGGTTTTCAGCGCTATAGACTTACCGCCGGCATTAGGACCGGAAATGACAAGTATACGCCCTTTGGCCTTGTCGAGAGTGATATCCAACGGCACAATTGCACGTCCGTGGCGGCGTAGTGCCGCTTCGAGTGCCGGATGCCGTGCCTGCTGCAGATTCAAGCACGGACGCTTGGAGAGTCTCGGCATAGCGGCTTCCGTGTCTATGGCGACACGCGCTTTAGCGGCCACGAAATCGAGGAGTCCGAGACGGTCGTTAAGGTCAAGGAGCGCGTCAAGATGCGGGCGAATGCTGTCGGCTGCGACCACAAGCAGACGCACGACTTCGCGGCGCTCCTCAAGTTGGAGTTGTCGGCCGCGGTTGCCTAACTCGACAACGGCAGCCGGTTCGATATAGACAGTCTTGCCCGTGGCACTCTCGTCATGCACTATGCCCTGCACCATACGTTTGTTCATAGGTGCAACAGGCAGCACAAGACGACCGTCACGCATGGCCGGGGCCGTATCGGGCTGTATCCAACCCTGCGCCACCGCATCGGCCATTACGCGGCGCATGGCCGATGCTATACGCCGCTGTATGGTGGACATTTCGCGCCGTATATCGGCAAGAGCGGCGGAAGCATTGTCACGTACCTGTCCGAGGTCGTCGACAAGTGAGGATATGACACGCTGTACTTCGGGAGCAGTGTCCATACCGTCCGCAATGTCGCGCAAATGCGGATATACGGCTGCACCGCTATTGTCGGTTCTGTCGAGCCACGAACGAACGCGCGTAGCCTGACGCAAGGCCTTGAGCAAGGCCAGCAGCTCGGATGCCTCAATAAAGGTTCCGGGCACAGAGATGCTTTTTAGCGGTCGTTGCAGATCTTCGACTGTACCCAGGTCGAGGACATCATCACCCGTCAAGGCCTTCACCATCTCGGACACACGAGCCAAACGACAGCGCACTTCGGCGGCATCCGCACTCCATTGCATAGCCTCGGCAGCCAGCGTACGTGCCTGCGGCGAACTGCATCGCCCTACCACCATAGCGCGTATGGCGTCAAAACCTATTTTACGCTCTATTCCATGACGTGGAAACACCAGCGGCGAGACCTTGATATCCGCTCCCGGCGTATTCTGTTCTGTCGTATTGTCCGTATTGTATTGTGTCATCGTATGTCTAAGCAGTGTGTATTGTATTCGTTCAAGCAAAAATCATACCATCCGCGCACGAGCGCCCCAAACGGTCCGGCTCCTATCCTTATGGCGCACACGGGGCCGGCACCCGGCGGTGTCGGCCCCGTGATATGGGTATGTGCCTACGGCGTCAACGTGTCACCTTGGTGACTACGTTGCCTTGGCGGCGTATGTAGATGCCGGGAGCAAGCGGTTGATGTACGCGGATGCCTTGCAGATTGTAGTATTCAGTCTCTGCATTATCGGCATCGACACCATCGGAGACAACATCTTCGACCCCGGTAGTGATGCGGCGCGTCATTGAGTACGCAGCAAGTCCGTCACCCGAGCTGTAAACGAAAATTCTTGTATTTTGAGCCGAAGCGGCATTGCTGAGCGTATGCACGCCATCTTCATAAGAATCGCGTTGGAGTACGCACACGGGCATCGTCGGGTCACCGCTACCACCGCTTGCAGACCAATGGTGGTCGGAATTACCTATACCCTGATTGGGTATTACCCAATGTTCCGAACGGCTGCCGGAAGCGGCAAAGTCTACACCCGAGCATATAGTCCATTTGGCACCTTTAGTATTGTCGTGAGTAGCAATAGCAATGAACGAGTAACCGTCATGTGTGAAGTAAGCCATACCACAACAGAATGCATCGCCAAAAAGAGTTGCCAAAGGTGTGCTGTTGCCCCAGCTGTACAATTTGGGTACGCTTTCAGTTCCCGTCACGTAGAAGCGGTCCGGCCGGCCGGCAAATTTGACACGTCCGGCCGCGCCTATGGCATTAATTGACATAGACTCACTCTTAACATTCCCATTCGTCACGGTCCACCTTATAGCACTGGAGCCATTGGCAGCCAAGACATAATATGTTCCGCTATTGGAAACCTTGCCATATACATCTATGTGGTCGATACGAATATTGGGATTTGCTGTTTGATTGAAGTACGTTGTAACTCGTCCTGTGCTGAGATTTACGACACCAATGGTAAACTTATTTACATTACTTGCAGCCATATTGTGCACAAGTACCTGTCCGTCAGCGTCCACAAGCACGCCGTTAGTGGGGAAATAAGCCATCGAGAAAGATCCGTCAAAAGTGAGGTTAAGCGTTGACAACTGATTGCCGTTGGAAGCATCAAAACGTATCAACGACGACGATGCCGAGCCACTATTGGCTGTTCGTGCCGATACATATACGACATCTTTGCCACCTTGGTCACCATTCTTATCGGCACGTGCAACCATACCGCGGCTCAGCGTTTCGCTCAAGCCGGGATTGTTATTGGAAGCATTGCGGATCCACAGATTGGTGAGTGTCATTTGGGTGGTATTATTGCCGTTATACGGCGTCACCGTGGGGTATTCAACCATTTCGCGACGCGGGCTGTAGTTGCCGTAATCGGGATTGACGCCGTTGCCCATAATCAGTTTGCGCACATCGCTGACTGCATCTTTAAGTCCGGCGGTGCTGACGCGAACACGCCAGAAGAAGGTGCCGTTTTCGCCGAGGACCTCGGCCGGAACGGTGTACTGCAGACAGGGATACTCCTTGTGCCATCCGGTGGTGCCGCTAAACACGATATTAGAGAAGTTGAGGTCGGTGGCAATTTCGAGAACGGCGGTGTCGTCACTGTTGTCGCTGCACACAAAGATAATATCGTCATTGAGCGTTGCACCGTCTTCGGGCCAGTCGAGACGCGGTTTGATACACGAAGGCTCGTCCTTGGTGATGAAGGTGCGCACGGCCGAAACTCCGTCCTTGTAATATCCGGCGCGATGGTTGATGACGCGCCAATAGTACGGGGTTGAGTAGTTGAATCCGCTTGTATTTACGGTGTACGACTTGGCATCGGTATTATACTCCTTGGTTCCGGTTCCGAAATCGGTATTGCCGCAAATTTGCAAGGTGTAGCTGTCGGTGGCCATATCGTCCTTCCATACAAAGGTGACGTTGTCCGTCGTTGCTTGCTCGCCGATGGTGGGACTTACAAGTGTCACGGGGGTCAACTGCTCGGGACCGGGATTGTATACCGAACGGACTGCGCTGACTCCGTCAAGATCTCCTTTTTTACTGCTGATTACACGCCAGTAGTAGGTGACGGACGGATTGAGTGCCGTCATATCTATAGTATAAGAT
>CAVEDT010000194.1:0-3824 GCA_963614475.1 Roseburia faecis | reverse complement strand
GCGAGGAATACGGTCCAAGCTACCCAAATGGGGGCGCTGTTGTAAGTCAGCGGGCCAATCCACAGCAGCAGGTTGCCTACGGCGGTGGCGCCGAGCCACAGACCTTGGCAGAGACCTTGGAGGTTCTTGGGAGCTACTTTGGAGACGAACGACAGTCCCAGCGGCGAGATGAACAGCTCGGCAACGGTCATAAAGAAGTAGTATACAATCAGTACCCACCATCCGGCTTTGACGACGGAAGCGTTGCTCGAAATCATTTCGCGGAAGGCCGTTCCGGAAGGATAGTCCATAATCAGCGAGAATACGGTCAGGAACAAGTATGCGATGGCTGCGATACCCATACCGTAAGCAATTTTGCGCGGTGTGGAAATCTGGTGACCTCTGCGTGCGAGAGCCGAGAAGATAACCATAATTATAGGCGTAAGTACAATCACGAAGAACGGGTTGACAGCCTGCCATATTTCGGGAGCGACGGCGGACGAGTCGACGAAGTCGCGAGCAAACAGCGACATCGAGGTGCCGTTTTGGTGGAACGAGAACCAGAAGAATATGGCAATACCGAGCACGGCGAAGAGTGCGTACATGCGTTGCTTCAGTTCCTTGGCCATAGCAGCTTTTTCGGCTTGGGTGTACTTGACGGCTGCGGCAGCTTCTTTCTTGGCGGGGTTGGGCAGGCCTTTCTTGGTGGTCAGGAATATGGTCAGCGAAATGAGCATAGCGGCCACGGAGGCGATGAAGGAGAAGTGGATACCCGAGTTGAAAACATCGAGGTATTGTCCGCAGAATTCCTTGAGCGATTCGGCGCCGGTGTATCCTACTTGTGTGGCAAATGCGGTGATATTGGCGATATTGTCAACGCTGCCGCCGATTACCTGATGACACATTTCGGGGAAGCTGGCATTGTATACCATATCGTGGGTGCTGAGCCACCATTCGCGCAGGTATGGCGCTACGAAGGGAGCGATAAGGCCGCCGATGTTGATGAATACGTAGAAGATTTGGAAGCCCGAATCGCGCTTATCTGCGTATCTGGGATTGTCATACAGCTGACCTACAATGGCTTGTAGGTTGCCTTTGAACAGGCCGTTGCCGAAAGCAATCAAGAACAGAGCTACGCATGTCAGGGTCAGCAGCCAGGTGGAGTTTTCGGCTGTGGCAAGGATGGGGATGGCCAAAAGGGCGTATCCCAAGGTCATGATTATAAGACCCTTGATGATGGTGCCTTTATAGTTTTGAGTTTTGTCGGCAATGATACCGCCGACCAGCGAGAGGATGTAGATGCCGGCATAGAAGCATGAGTAGATGATGCCGGATGACTCCTCGGACAGCCCGAATTTAGAGCACAGGAACAGCACGAGTACGGCGTTCATGATGTAGTATCCGAAGCGCTCGCCCATATTGGATAATGCGGCGGGAATCAGACCTTTGGGTTGGTTGCTAAACATTTGTTTTCGTGGTTTATAGTTGGTGTTATAGTAAGTTGCGGTGTACGTTGCCGTCCCCGGGCGCCCTGGGCGGTTGAGAATAAAACGGCGGATAAAGTTAGGCATTTTTTGTTAATATGCCAAATAGTGCCTGATATAATGTTCCGAATAATCCCGGGCCGGGTGCGCGGTTGTGGTAAATAATGCGTACCTTTGCGGCATTAAGAGTAATAATACCATAGATCGCACGATATGACTCAAATGCTCAAATATCCTTGGCTTATCGAAACCATACGTCAATTCGGACCGCTGACCCTTAAAGAGATATCCGGACATTGGGAGAACAATCGCAACCTCAGCGAGGGGCGTCCGCTTCCGCGTCAGACCTTTAACCGCTGGGTCAACGCCATAGCTACGCAACTCGGTATCGAAATCAAATGCGACGTCCATAATGGATATACATATTATATAGACAACTACGAAGAAGCTGTGTCAGACGACAGCCTGAGTCGTTGGATGGTAGATACATACGCCATGTGCGATATGCTGGCGGACAATAGCGATATTCGGCGCCGTATATCCGTGCCGCCTATACCGTCGGGACATTCGAACTTGGTCAAGGTTCTCTCGGCGATACGAAACAATAGCGGACTATGCATTACGTATCAACGCTTCGGCTGCGACCCTTATGAAATCTTTGTATATCCGCTGTGCGTACGTTTGTACGACAATCGATGGTATCTTGTGGGCGAGCGTCGGGACGGCTCGCATCGCACCTATAGCCTTGACCGAATTCGTCAGATAGTACTTTCCGGGACAATTCCGGAGGCGATCAAGGCCTTCGATGCCGACGCGTATTTTCGCGACAGCTTCGGTATAGTGAAAGATGACGAAATCAAGTCCTGCATAATCGTCATACGCGCCTACGGCAATCACGCCAACTATATGCGCACTCTTCCGATGCACCAAAGTCAGGAGGAAATCGGGCATGGTACCGATGAATACGGCGAATTTGCCGATTTCAAGTATTACATGGCCCCGACATACGACTTGGTAATGCATATTGCCGGTCTGGGATGTATGGTACGCGTACTTCAGCCCCAATCCTTGGTCGAAACTATGTGCGAATGGATACAGAATACGGCTAAAATGTATGGTCGACACCTATCTTTGCCCGAAAAAACGGCAAAGTGAAATATGTGTTCTGTGGGCGCGTAGGTTGCATATTGAATATTTATCTGCATTTTTTATTGGAAAATGCTATGTGGTTCGCGATAATTTTGTACTTTTGTCGCCGGTACAAAACAGCTACTGCACGGATTGGACTCCGTGATCAATCTTAAACCAACATTATTAAACCAACAACCAATGGACAAACAGAAGCGTTACCTCCTCAGTGAACAGGAGATCCCGACACACTGGTACAACATCCAGGCGGATATGCCCAATAAGCCTCTGCCGCCGCTAAACCCCGCCACCGGCCAACCGCTGAAGCCCGAAGACCTCTTCCCCATCTTTGCCGAAGAACTTTGCCGTCAAGAGCTCAACCAGAAGGACGAGTGGATAGAGATACCCGAGGAGGTACGTGATATGTACAAATATTGGCGTGCCACGCCGCTTGTTCGCGCCTACGGCCTTGAGAAGGCTATAGGTACTCCCGCTCATATCTACTTCAAGAACGAAAGTGTCAGCCCCATGGGTTCGCACAAACTCAACAGTGCCATACCCCAAGCATACTATTGCAAGAAAGAGGGCGTCACCAACGTCACCACCGAGACCGGCGCAGGCCAGTGGGGCGCATCGCTGGCATACGCCGCGCGCCTTTTCGGCCTCGAGGCCGCCGTATACCAGGTTAAGATATCTTATGAGCAGAAGCCGTACCGCCGTAGCATTATGAATACTTTCGGAGCCCAAGTGACGCCCTCGCCGTCCATGTCGACACGTGCCGGCAAGGATATCCTTACGGCCGACCCCAACCACCAGGGATCGCTGGGCACGGCCATAAGTGAGGCTTTGGAACTGGCTCAGACCACGCCCAACTGCAAGTACACTCTCGGATCGGTATTGAGCCATGTAACACTGCATCAGACTGTCATCGGCCTCGAAGCCGAGAAACAGATGGCTATGGCCGGCGAGTATCCCGACATCATCATTGCATGTTTCGGCGGTGGTAGCAACTTCGGCGGCATCGCCTTCCCCTTTATGCGCCACCTCTTTGACGGTACGCACACGGACACGCGATATATTGCAGCCGAGCCGTCATCCTGCCCCAAACTGACGCGCGGCGTATTCCAGTATGACTTCGGCGACGAAGCCGGATACACTCCGCTGCTGCCTATGTTCACCCTGGGACACAACTTCCGTCCGGCCAATATTCATGCCGGCGGTCTGCGCTACCAC
>CAVEDT010000193.1:0-3849 GCA_963614475.1 Roseburia faecis | reverse complement strand
CGCTGCTGACAGCAGTGGCTTTGGGCGTGTGCTGTGCGTATGCACAGACGGCCACGTCGGGAGGCTTTGTCCTACCGAACGCAAATCCGGATGCCGACCCTTACGACTTCCGGATGTCTAAGACGGATGACGGTATGTCCGTCTCGCTTACTCTCAACCGCATCGACCGCACTGTCACCGACTCTGTCGCCGGGACGTGTCGTGTGTCTGTGCTCGGACTGTCCTCTACCACCTTTGCCGGACTGCCGGCACTACCCTACAAGGCTTTCCGCATTGCTCCCGAGGGCAGCGGAACGCCGCAAATCATCGTGCGCGACAGTACTTACATCGACATCCCGGTCAACCTTGACCATAATCCGCGGATAGAGTATGATTCCATTGATCAACCGCACCAAATCGCAGTGGCACGCGTGGATTACTCGGGCTTTATGCCATCGGACCTTGCACGCGTGACCGATACTCAGACTTATCGTGACCGTCCGATATACACCATCACGGTGATGCCTATGAAGTACGACCGTGCAACGGGCGTGCTGCGCGTATTCACCTCACTCGATATCGACATCGCCTACACCGTGCAGGCACAGACACAGTCCGCCGCCGGTGTCACGCGTTCCGCCGCCTTCAATGCCTACACCGACCGTATGCTCACCGAGGCCCTCGGAGAACAGGCCGTGGCCTTCTCGGCAGACAGGCAGGTGGCAACAATGGGTATCATTGATGTCCCAATCGTAGATAAAGACCCGGTTACAGAAATAGACCTATATGACACGACCGAGGATATGCTGATTATATCTTATAAAACTCGGGATACTAATTTCACAGCTGCCACAGACAGCCTTAAAGAATGGAAGAAGAATCTCGGATACCGGGTACATGTCGTTGAAAGAGGAAACTGGACACAGGCTAGGGTTGACAGCACAATCCGACACCACTATCTTTTTGACAAGAATCTTACTACAGTATTAATCATAGGCACAGATGCTTTTGTACCTGGCTATTCAATACAGGATAGGTATCCTAAAATGGATTGGAGAGGCATTCATGACTCAACAACAGACTTCCCGTATATGTGCCAATCCGGTCGCAACGACTCAACCCTTTTTCCTGATGTCGCCTATGGCAGAATTTGCGCCACCAGTCCGTCCCAAGCAAGTCAAGCAATAGCCAAAACAATAAAATACGAAAGAGGGCTATACTCCACGCCAACCGTTTACAAGAAGGCTTTCTTAGCGACCAAGTATTGGACAGACCAACACAATGGGCGCTTTATTCCCACTCTCGAAGATGTCCACTATATACTTGAACAAAACGGAGTTGATGTGCAACGAATTTATACAGCTGACGAAGGTAATATCCCAATATATTGGGCATACAGCTATCCGAGTACTTCCCGATCTAAAATGCCATCCTACCTACAATATCCGCAATACCCTTGGAACGCGACCAAGCAAGACATAATAAACGCTTTCGAGACAGGAGTTAATTTGGCAATATACAATGGGCATGGCGGATGTGATTCATGGGATGGCTTCGGCTTTAACGATGGGGACTGCCGCCAATTAACTTTCACTAATTCAGCGCCACTAATAATGAGTATTACCTGTAGCACAGCAAACCATTTTCATTATCCGAATTGCCTGACTGCAGAATTATCCAGAAACACTTCCGGCGGTATTGCTGTAATAGCATCTTCCAATATCACTTATCTTGGGTTTAGCGATGCTCTTCTGTTGGGTATGATTGACGCAATATATCCTAATACATACACCTACAAAGGATGGGCAGACCCGACACATCGAATGCCAACGCACAAACTATACGATGTCTTAAATAAGGGGCAACTTCGTATTGAGCAAGAACAAGGAGGCGGTTACTGGGATACACCATTCTTTGGCAACAACCCTTCATTTGTTGCATACCAAAGAGAATCTTTCCATATTTATGGAGACCCGACGGTAAACTATAACACATCGATCCCAACACCTTTCTCTGATATTACATATAGCGCCGCATTAGACCACCTTTCGGTTTCAATACCCAATGACAATCTTCCTGCTAAAATTGTCGTTAAAAACCTTAGGACAGGAACTTTTGTCACACATGTGGTTTCGCAGACTTCAACAGATGCTGAATACAAATTCACGATATCCAAAACGGACTCTGTTGAAATGATTATTTCTGCGGCAAATAAGATTCCTTATAGGGAAATCATAACGTCACATCTGCCCCTGCCAAGGCCGGCGGCGTCTATCACAAACGTTTCATACGACAGAACAACACAAACAGCTGTTGTGACATATATACTAAACACGGTCGGGAAAAATCCCGGTTTTAGCGTTACGGACATAAATAACAACAGCTATACACCATTAACGGCTATCGGGCCAGGGACTAACCAACGAACCCTATACTTAGATGGTATCCCGAATGGTCTGTGCGTTATTTCGCTATTAATTGATGGCAAAGTCGAGAGTACATACAAACTTCTAAAACAATAGTGTTATGTCGAATAAGATAATAAGGCGACTGCAGGTCGTACTTGCAGCTATCTGTTTTTCGACATGCTGTATGGCGAATGAAATCATCGATGATTTCTATGGCCTACCTGTTTACAATGTTGACGGCTTTGTATATGCCCTAAATTTTGAAGAGAGAGCGACGGGCGATGTCATATACCACTATCCGGGTGCAATATTATTGCCCAACAAGGATAAACAAGTGAAGTACTCCGGGAAAGTAATAATACCGTCTAAGATAACCGTTGAAGGCAAAGTCTACCCGGTAGTTGGTTTTTTATGGCTTTCAGCCTACTATGAAAATGATAGCAATGATCTTGAGATAAGCCTTCCTGGTGGATTAAAATTCATTGGCGGCTATCCCGAGTATCAAGAAGGTTGTAGACGGATAGCAGCAATGTCTATTCCAAATACGGTAGAATACATAGGGGCAATGGCATACGGCGTCCCCGGGACACGGATTGTCCCCGGATCAGTGAAAACGATGGACTACATGGCTCGCTTTGTGGCCGACGACCTTATCATTGAAGACGGTGTAGAGTTATGTTCTGATTACTCGCTTGCATGCGACAACACTACCTTGACCGTACCCGGGACGATTAAGCTTGGCCCTAAGTCTTTGGGCGCCGATAATTTGAGGCACCTCATCATCAAGAAATCCGCCGACAAGGATGCATCACCGGTATTCGGAAACGGTTTTTGTGACATTTCGTATGACATTATGGCCATCACCTGCGAATATGAGACCCCGCCCAAAGTGAGTAATGAAGCCTTCCGCCTCGACAAATCCGTCTTTGATCCATTATATCCTAATGACAATCCCGATGACCCGCAAGGAGATGATTACCACCCTACGATGTACGACCGTGCGACACTTTATGTGCCGAGGACGGCAATAGAGGCGTACAAGGCCGACCCGGTGTGGGGACAGTTTGTAAGGATACGGGCTATTGAAGACGGCATACAGGACACCTCCTTCTACGGTCTTCCGACATACACTGTGGGCAATCTCAGGTATGCGGTTAATGAGACCGTTCGAGATAGCTACCATGCGTCCATATACAAGTACACCGGGGCTATCGTGATTCCGAACGACGATAAGGGAGTGAAGTATTCCGGCAAGATTACCGTGCCCGAGAAAGTAACTATCAACGGCAGTGAATATCCCGTATTCGGTTTTATGTGGCTTTCCGAGTATCCCGAGAACGAAAGCTCGGACTTGGAGATAACCCTGCCCGAAGGATTGAAAGTAATCGGGTTCAACCGAAATTACGGCGGCTCACACAACACCATCAAGGCCATCAATATTCCCAAGACCGTGGAATACATC
>CAVEDT010000192.1:0-3850 GCA_963614475.1 Roseburia faecis | reverse complement strand
GCACCTTGGGCATAGCCACATCGACGCTCGAGCAGTTGCAAGCCGAGCCGTTGTCGCAGACACGTGGCGGAGTGGCTTATACCGGACGCCTGTGTTCGGCCAAGGAGTACTTGGATGTCTGCCGTCAGTATAATGTGCGACCGCTCATCGAGCTCAAATGGGCCACCGGCATCAATTCCAACGACTGCTCCAATATCCCGCTGCTGGTGAAATTTCTTGACGAGCAAGGCTTCCGCGACAAGTGCATCATTCTGACATCCATGAAGCCGTGTCTGGAGTTTATACGCAAGAATTATCCCGACATCACCCTGCAATTCCTGACGGGGCAGTACTGGGCCAATCATTTCGACTGGTGCGTGGCTCAAGGCATAGACGTGGACATTCAGGCCGGATATTTCGACAAGTCCACCGTTGAGAAATTTCACGAAGCCGGGCTCAAGGTCAATATGTGGACACTGAATTCCGATGCCGATTACGTGAAATACGGCAACTGGGGCTGTGATTTCGTGACCACCGACTACCTCGACCCCAAGACGGTGTCCGAGCTTGACCCTTCGGCATCCATAGTCCCCAATAAGGTGGATTACCCCGTCAATAACCTGCTCGCTCGCGGCAATTATTCGCCAAAGGCCGGGAAGTGTCTCGCCGCGCCGGACATCCTTGAGGACGCGACAATCCGCCGGGCGGTACTGCACGATTATGTATGGAGTGTTCTTGCCGAAAAGGACGCGATGACGGCGATATACAATTTTAAGGCTCATGGCGCTGACGTCAAGGCTCTCAATATGCCCGAAGGCGTTAGTATCAAGTCTATAGCCTGTACGGCAGACGGCTACCTGCTGGCTGTTCCCGAAGTCACACTCCCTTTCGAAGGTGGCGGCGAATCGCTACCGATATACGTTTGGGATGATGCGGACGCTCATCCTCGTGTATTCGCCGCCATCACATCGTCCAAGCAGATAGGCGCCACGGAGGACATCGTGATAGGGGAGAACTTTGCGGTTTCCGGCCGCCTTGCCGACCTAAAAGTGTATTTCCCGGCACATGCGCCATCGTCCACTGCCCTGACATTCTGTGCTGTGCGCATCAAAGGCGGCAAAATCACCACCGAGGCCGCAGCAGCGGCCTCCGGCCTTGATGCAGCCACATTGGGCAACTACCGCGTTTTGGTGACGCCCACTTCGCGAGACCATCTCCTGGTGGTGTCCGGCGCAGCATCGTTGTGCCGCGAATATAGTTTCGACTGGACTTCGGGCGAGATGACGGCATACACCGACCTTGCTCCGGCGGCAGCAGCGGCGGGGCGTTGCTTCTTCCGCCGCGGCTCCAAACCCTATATGGCATCGTTGAACGGCTCAGACGGCCTACTGTCATTTGAGGCATATAATGCCGGGGCCTCCGAGCCTCTATCCACGGCCGCCAAGATTGCCATAGGAACAACCTTTGAGGGAGAATGCTTTATGGGTTCGGATATTAGTCGCGAAGGTCTGTCGGTACAGATCCTCACCGCCGATAAGCAGCTGCTTTCGGTGTTGATGCACTACGAGACGCGTACCGAGCCGGTGACCAACCCGCAATTCGAGGCCGAACGTGTCTGGCAACGCAGTGTCGCTACGGGCGATGCCCCCGCCGAAATTATAGACGGCACCAACGCCCAGCAGGGCACAGCCGTAAGAGGTAGATTCTACATCAATGATCGCTCGACAAAGACACTCAATGTCTTCGACACCAAAGGCAACCTGACCACACTGCCCGGTGGCGCCGGCTATGGATGTTGCCGAGACGACTACGGCAACGTGATTGTGCGCAACGACCTTTCCTCCGGCACGATGCACGAATTCCTGATATATAGACTGACACGCAAAGACGGAAACTTCGAGATGGCATCGGAAGCCATATCAGTCACTTGCGAAGTGCCGATAGCCGGGCAGACCAACTTTATAAGTGCTTCGGGCAATGTCTTCGGACAAAGCGGCCATATTTACCTATACCCCAATAAGGCCACGGCCATAAACATTATCACGATGGCTGACGGGAAAGTCACGAGCTGCGCCTACAAAGACGGCCTGGCCATGACCGGCACCACCGCCGGGTACGTCTATCCGATAGAGGATGACACCGAGAATTGGCTGTACCAAGTCCGCGGAACCGGCATATACCGCTACAGCGGCGGCGACAATATAGCCGTGTCCACCTCGCGTGCCGGTACCACCGCCCCTGCGCGTAACAGCACCACCGGGTGCGCCTTTTTCGAGTATCGCGGCCACGAGTTTCTGGTGCACAATTCCGGCAAAAACTATCTCGGAGGCCTCACTATACGCAACCTTACCACGGACAAGGTCATAGCCTCCTTTGACCCCCTCGGAGACAAGGGCTATACAGAGGGTGGCAATTACTCTGTATCCAACTGGATTATTCCGGAAAAGAGCGGTTATCTCAACGGCGACTGTATTTATATCTACCAATACTGCCCGGCCAACGGCCTGGCCATTATCAGATTGTATGATCAAAACCAAGGGGTCGAGGATATCGCGGTCGATGCGGCCGTGCCGACATTGAAGGTCGTTCAAGAAGGTGATGTACTTTATGCCGTTGGCATCGAACGCTTTACGGTATATTCGCTTGACGGCATCGCCCGCCGCCATGCCGCCGCCGGCAACGTCGACGTTTCCGGCCTTGCACGAGGTATATATGTCGTGGCCGCCGAAGACGGCCGTACAGCCAAAGTCGCCATCCGCTAAGCCGAATATCGGTCTATTGTTCCTATCAATACATCGGCGGGACGCCTTGTGGAGGCGCCCCGCCGTATTACTCTTAATTGATGCCGATGAGACTTGGCCGCATCCGACGGTCAGGATTGATCACCGGATGCAGTCATCATTCAACAATATTATTCTTCGGCGCCAAGGTTTTCATCGATGAATAGGATGATACTTTTCTGCCATTCATCTTCGTATCCTTTTCTTACGGCTGATGCCATCCAGTAAGCATACTTTCCGGACATCAGTTGTGTAAGGTGCTCTTTATCGCCACCATATCGAAATTCGATATGATATGTCTCGGACGGAGAGTCAGGACGCATCCAAAAGTAACGGAATTCATCGTTGTTTGCATCATCGCTCTCGTAGATGTAATTCCCATTGTTGTCCTTTCCGACAAAGTGATACTTGTGGGAGAATAACTCCCGGCCTTGTCTATCAACGCCGGATATATGGTTGCCATCGAATGTAATCATGCCGACTTCTTGGAGAAAAGAACAACAGAACTTGAACGTCTCGTTTTGGGCGTATTTCGAAACCGCTTTTTCGCCCGTGACGGTGCCTTGGCAACCACCAACGAGTCGGCACACGGCTTCATCGGCCTTGTCTTCACCCACAAATTTTGCGGCCTCATTGTGCCATAGGCCGGAAAAGTCGGGCCTTAAGCAGGTGTTGGGCGAAAACAATTCTACATATGTGCCTTCCAAAGACTTCAGAAAGGCCGTACCGTCAACGCTCTCGGCATTACATACAAAAACAGAGAGCAGCAATATCGCCATTAGTGATACTTTCTTCATTTTTTATAATCTTCTTATCCTTAAATATTTATGACTTGTGCGTTTTTATTCAGCGATTTCTATCCGATTGTTTATCGGGACCGATAAAAGGTCTATTTTCATTCCATTTTTTCGTTTCGTTGTCTTACAAGTTCGATAGCCTCCTTGCCCGTAATGTGTTCGAAGTCGAATACACCCAGGGTCATCACATACAACGAGATAAGCAACAATATGTGTTGCCACAAGAACGAAATAATCTGATTTAAGTTTCGCAAGTTCAACTTGCTGATTTCAGATTGTAAAAATTTGCGATAT
>CAVEDT010000191.1:0-3851 GCA_963614475.1 Roseburia faecis | reverse complement strand
GTACCAGAGTGCGCACCTGTTGCCAGCCATACGTACCGGCGGCTCCGGGATTGATATGCAGCACGCCGAGGCTCTTGTCGTACATCACGCGGAGGATATGGCTATGACCGTCCACCATCAACTGCGGCCGAGTACGTCGCAGCAGAGCGTACATTCCGGAGGTGTAATGCCCCGGATAGCCGCCGATATGGGTGAGCACAACATGGACGCCCTCCACCTCGAATTGCAGCAACTCGGGGCATACACGCGCCACATCGCCATGGTCGATATTACCGCGCACGGCACGTACAGTCGGACCTATGGCCTGCAGCCGCAGCAGCAAATCAATGTCGCCGATGTCCCCGGCATGCCAAATCTCGTCGCAGTCCTTGAAATGGACGACGTAGCGGTCATCCCACGTGCTATGCGTGTCCGACAATATGCCTATACGTTTCATTTTGTTGTCCTTAGCGATATTAGCTACGGCGGCCGTCGGCATCTGTCTGCCGCCCGGGCCGCCGTAGCCGTATTTTTTTAATGGTTGTCGTGTCCTGACGCCGAAGCGTCAGTCGCTTTATTTCATCTTCTTTGCCGTGGCCGCAGGTACTGCGCTGCGGTGTACGTAGATACCGATGGTCTTGGCCAGGAAGAAAGGCTCGCTCACGTAGATGTATCCGCCGTATACCTGATTGGTATCCCACGAATTCTTGACCTTATAGTAGCGATTACCCTTCTGGTCGGTGGCTATGCCCACGATTTCCATACCGTGGTCATCGGTAGTCTCCTGACTGTCAAACATATCTTGGCGCATCTCTTGGGTTACGGTGATTTCCTCCACCGGGCCCTCGAAGTTATACTTCTCGTTTTGGCGCTCTTTGTCGCTCAGAGTGACCCAGCGAGACAACTCGGTGCCGTCCATATCGCCTTCTGTCTTGCCTTTGGGCATCAGTGCTACGCCCTTGGTCCACTTGAATCCGCCTTCGCTGACGTCGGCAGCCCAAGCCACGGGATAGCCCTTGGCGATGGCGTTGTCCACCACGGCCTTCATTTCGTCCATAGGCACATTGAAGTACCGTCCGGCCAGCCAATTGTCAGGCACTTCGAGCGTAAATTCCCCGTAGAAAGGATGGTGTGTAAACGATGATATGGTTACGTAGTCATCGACATGTATGGGCAGGGAGGCTGCAAAGCTTTGAGGCGTGTACTTCTTGCCGCGATAAGTGAAGGTCTCGGGCAGCTTGCCAAGATAGGCGTCCAGCACGCCGCGCACTGCCGTGCGCCATGCCTTCGAAATCTTCTTATTGGGCTTCTTGACCACGACCTTGAGCATTGCAGCAAGCATTCCGTCCAGTTCGCCGTGGACATGCTTGTCCTCGCCGTATTGCAGGCCCGAATAGACCTCCTCGGGTACTGCGCCGTACTTCTTCCAGACGTAAGCCACGTCCAAAAGCGAGCCGCCGGGGGCAAAGTTTACGTCGCCGTAGTTGCGTACAAAGCGCTCGGCCTTGTCATCGTAAGTGTGCCATACGGTGAACATCTCGCTCAGGTCCAGCGAGTCGCCGCCCTGACGCATAATCTCGTCCTCGAAGAACGATGTGCCGGCGAAGCACCAGCATGTTCCCGATTTATTTTGGTCCTTGACACTCGTGGTCTTGACCGTGTACACGTCCGTGAATTTGAAGCCCTTAACGCTGTCTGTGACCACGCTGTCCGCGTCTGTCGCGGCATACAACGGCATCATAGCCAACAGCGCTGCTCCCGTGAGAATTGTCTTTATCATATTGTCTTTCGGTGTTTTATGGCGCAAGCCTTCCGGCCTCCGCCCTTGTTTTATAAATCCTTTTGCGTTATGCCGCCAAAATTACTCATTTTTCTCCAAAGCGGCAAATCCCCCGGACCTGTCGCCGGGATTGTTTCTCGAAAATCGGCGGCAAACAGCACAACGACACGGCTATCACGAAATCAGTTTCAGCCCCATCACGGAAATAAAATGACAAGCGTTTACAAGGGGTTACACGCAAACTTACAAGCGCAATAGGCATCAAAGCGCCAATCTATATCATTAACAATCAAGCATATTCACATCTCATGTATTTTCGGAGATACGCTTGTAAACTACGGTAATTCAGCAATGATTCAGAATACGTATTGGCGTATTGGTTTAATCTCTAAAATTTGTCTGACAAACCAAGACACACAATAAGACACGCACTTGCAGGCGCATATTGCCGTTGTCTGCAAAAATGCGTAACTTTGCGGTGCAATAGGCTCTTTCGGGAGCCGTGATACCGCAATTTCATAGACAAAGGCTACGGGAAACCACGGCCGCAGACACACAATGGCACAAAAGACATCCATACCCAAGGGCACTCGCGATTTCAATACCGCGGAGATGGCTCGACGCAATTATATCTTTGACACAATACGCTCGGTATTTGCACTTTACGGCTTCCGCCCTATCGAGACACCGGCTATGGAGAATCTCTCCACGCTTATGGGCAAATACGGCGAGGAGGGCGACAAATTGCTCTTCAAAATTCTCAATTCGGGCGAATGGACTCGCGGCCTTGAGGGCAAGGACCTCGCCGCCGAAAGTATAGGCCACCTCACCTCGGCCGTGGCCGAAAAGGGCCTGCGCTACGACTTGACCGTGCCCTTTGCGCGCTTCGTGGTGATGCACCGCGCCGAGTTGTCTATGCCGTTCAAGCGCTGCCAAATCCAGCCTGTATGGCGTGCCGACCGCCCGCAAAAGGGTCGCTATCGCGAGTTTTACCAATGCGATGCCGATGTCGTAGGCACCGACTCGCTGCTGTGCGAAGTCGAGCTGCTTCAGCTTATCGACGAGGTATTTGCACGCCTGGGCATTCGCGTGGCCATCAAATTGAACAACCGTAAGGTTCTGGCGGGCATAGCCGAACTCATCGGCGCACCCGAACGCATCGTGGACATCACCGTAGCCATAGACAAGTTGGACAAAATCGGGCGCGAAAATGTCAATGCCGAACTCATCGAGCGCGGTCTGTCAGCCGAAGCCGTCGACGCGCTCCAACCCATACTGGACATCTCCGGCACCACGGACGAGCGTATGGCACGTCTGCAAGAGCTCCTGGCCGGCAGCGAAACCGGTGCTAAAGGCGTCGAGGAACTGCGTACGGTCATCGATGGGACGCGCAACCTCGGACTGCGCGCCACTCTCGATTTGGACGTCTCACTGGCCCGCGGTCTCAACTACTACACGGGCACCATCATCGAAGTCAAGGCCTTGGACACACCCATAGGCAGCATCACCGGCGGCGGACGCTACGACAACCTTACGGGCGTCTTCGGCGCTCCCGGTCTCAGCGGCGTGGGCATCAGCTTCGGCGCCGACCGCATCTATGACGTCATGACCACGCTCAACTTGTTCCCCGAAGGCACCGACAGCGGCGCACAAGTGATGTTTGCCAACCTCGGGACAGCCGAGGTAGCTGCCGCCCTGCGCCTGGCTGCCGCCCTACGTCGCCAAGGCATTGCCGTCGAGGTATATCCCGATGCCGCTAAGATGAAAAAACAAATGGCATGGGCCGATGCGGCCGCCGTGCCCTACGTAGCCATCATAGGCAGCAACGAGTTGGCCGATGGCATCGTCACCCTGCGCAATATGCGTACGGGCGAACAATCGACAGTCAGCGCCGACGACATCGACGCCCTGGCCGCAACCCTCAAAGCATAATACAATTACACACCATACCACAATGAAGAAATTACTCATCATCATAGCTTTGGCCGCCGTCTCTGTGGCCGCACACGCGCAATTTCGCTGGAGCGCCGTTGCCGGAGCCAATTACACCAACCTGAATTTCAAGCAGGACATCGTGTCCGTATTCGAGGGC
>CAVEDT010000190.1:0-3862 GCA_963614475.1 Roseburia faecis | reverse complement strand
CGATGATGGCATGTCCGTATCGTCCGTCGGCGGTACGTATTGTCACATCAATATACAGCTTGTCGCAGGGGCCGGGTTGCAACCCGATGTCGATGACTCCCGCGGCCTTTGTCAAAGCGTCGGCAGCCTCCACTTCGTCAGGGCTGACCCCGTCCAGAACCTCGAGACCGAGGTCAGGATTGCCACGTAATGCGCCAAGGGCAATGGCTATGGGCAGTCCCGTGCGTCCCGTGCCGGGGATGCCGACACCCATAGCATTCTTGATCATATTGCCACTCAATCGGCAGATTATGGAGGCAAAGTCGGAGGGACGACGCTGCGAGCCCATGCCGGCCTGACGCGCTGCATAAGCGCACGCCAAAGCCACGGCCACCGGTTCGGTGCATCCGGTGGCAGGCACGATTTCGCGCTGCATCAGAGCGATGATGCCGGCCCGTTCGGCCTCGGGAAGCATAGTATTCATTTTTTACGCAAAACGGTGAATGTAATCGTATTTGTGCTGCCGTAGGGGGTGCTGTCGCTATCTCCGGCAAGTATGCGTGCCGTGTATCGACCGTCGCCGACGTATGCGCCGTTCTTGTCCTTGAGGTCCCAGGTGCAAGGCAGCGATACAGTCTTGTTGTAGACTGTATTGCCCTTGGCGTCACAGATTATGAGTCGGTACGGACCTACAACGGAAGTATTCTCGGAAGTCGCGTTGAAGGTACAGTCACGACGTACAATGCCTGTGGTGACATCCATAACGATATTCATGGACGCCTGCGAAGACATCACGGTAAAGGCCAAGTCCATAGATGTACGTGCGCCGGTATTGTCGGCCACATCGAGGGTCAGGACATGTCGTCCGTCCGCAACATCATTCATGGGATAGGTCAGTTCGAATACTTCGGGGTCGTCCGTAGGCTTGACATTGTACAGTACGTCGTGGTAGCTCTTGTTGTGGTCCATGGTCAGACGTGTGGCGGCGCCCAGGTCGGAAGATACGCAGAAGCCCGAAGCGGCGCGCACGGTGGCATGGAGGGTGAAATCTTTACCTACAACTATATCTTGCGTGGAGGTATTGTCGTTGAGATACATCTGCTCGATTTGGGGAGCGTTTGCATAGTCGGGCTGCACCTCGGCTGCATCGTCGTCGATATATGCTTCGTCATATACGGCAGCCACACCGGTCGAGGGCTGGTTGCTGTCGGTGAGCGTAAGCACTATACGGTTGTACTCGCCGGCCGTCATGGGCTGAGGCACGGTGACACCTACTGTGGCGCGGCCTTCGACGCAGGCACCTACCGTCTCGGCCAATACATCCTGCTCGATGGTTACATCCTTAGGAGTGAGGCGGTCTTGCGAATTCTGAACCAGGGTGCTGACGGTGCGCGGCGACTGATATACGGTGACATCAGCCGTGCCGTCAAAGCCTACTCCGTCGCTCATTCCGCCCTGAATCGTGAATTTCTGTCCGGGGACAATCTCACAGGCATCGTTGCGCGTGCGCTCGGAGGTTCCGGGCTCGTAATTGCTGACATTGACGTCGTTAAATCGCTCGATTTTGGGCATATTCTGCGTCGCCATCGGGAAAGGCAGACGTACTGCGGGATCACCTAAGAGATTGTAGCAGCAAGTGTTGAGAGTTACATAATCGTCGTTATTGTAATTCTTCTTGGTCTGATTGGTTGCCTTACGGTAGATATCGCCGATGGTGGTGCCGAAACGTGCATTGCCGTAAGCATCGGCGATGTTCAGGGCCAGGTATTGGTTCATCTGCATATACACGGCACGACATGCGCCGATGACACCGATGCTGCCGCCGTCTTTCTTGAAGAACATAGCTTCGGCAATGCCGTTGTCGCGGTGGTCGAAGGCATACGAGTCGCAGGTGGACAGGTGGGCCAGAGGCGGATACTTGATATTCAGCGAGGTGGCAAAGGAGCGGGTCCACAGTTTTTCGCCGGTGAAGCCGTCAGGTGTGCCGTGGCCTACATAGCAGAATAGGCCCACGCCTTTGGTCAGTGCATCGGACAGCACCGTACGCGCGGTCTTGGCGTCTTTGCCCGTCCAAGGGTAGATGTCGTTGTGTATACGGATGCCCGTAACTGCCGGGTAGCCGGCCTGGATGCGCTTTATGATCTGCTCGGTTTGGTTGAGGTGGGTGTATCCGTCGCCGTCGTCGGAGATGAAGACGCCGCGCGTAAAGTTGATGAAGGGAACTTTGCCGTTTATATAATTGATAATCTTAGCATTGGCATCACGAGCCATCTGGAGATTATCTGCCGGGATACGGCCTACGGCCACTTCGGCTTCAAAGGAATGTAGCTTCTCGGTATTGGCATTGTCTGCCATTACGCCAAGCACGCCGTCACCCACGTATGCCTGAGATAAGCTGCCGGCAAATACTGTGGAGGCGTTTTCGTAGGCCAGCAGAACTTCGTTATTGGTTTTTTCGACAATCTGCCGGTTGTCCCAAATGCCGCGACCATAAAGGAGCAAATATCTCATACGCTCGCTGTCGCGGTCATAAAACATCTTGAGCACTCGGCGATAGGCTGCAATATCAGGTGTACCGGAGGTGTATTCGTTGAACACCTGCTGCTGTGTATACACATTGACGACAAGGCCATCGGCACGGTGTGCTTCGGCCAGTTCACAGGCGGCCTCGTAAAGTTCGTCGGTGGTGATTATGAGCATATCAGGAACTGCGTCGCCATGTATATTCTGATTGGCAACTTCGCCCACATATTCGGGGACGGACACGGCATCCGTATTGGGATTGACCACCAGCATTCGGGCGTGCCACGGGTAGGTCATGTTATTGATGGTACGGTCAAAGCATCCGGTGAGCGTATGTGTCTCGCTGTTGTACTTTGTTTGGTACGACTTGAGACGCGGAGTGGCGTAGGTTACATCATATATCAACGTATTTTCATCGCAGTTGTTGATTACGAAATTTTGCCATTGGTCGCGGCCTACAAAGCAGAGTACTGTGGCCTCGCCGTCACGCTTGAAAGCGGTCTGGGGATAGCTGAAGGTGAGGTAATCGTCCGCGAGGTAATTGACCTGGTGCTGGATGCGTTCCTCGGCACCGAACTTAAAGGTAAGTACCGTATCGGGCAGCGACCCGTCGGAAGCCAGGCTCGAAAAACTTTCTTTGTAGGTGGACAGATAGAAGGTACGGTCGTTGGCGCTCGTCAAACTGGGGACATCGTAAGCATCACGTGAAACGCTGACCAGTTTGGTAGAGTCGTATTGTGCACTGGCCACACCGCTGATGCCGAAACTGGCGGCATATCGGGCGTTGACGGTGAAGACGGGGTCTATGCACTCGGCGGAAAATTTGGTCACCGGGACACTGAAGGTGTGGTACTCGTTGGCAGCGTAAGGCTTGCCCACGAAGAAACCGCCGGCCTTTATGGGATTTTCTACATCTTCGGTAAATCCGCAGACGGCCGAAACCTCCGTGGCAAGTTTGCCGGAGCTTTCACGCAAAATCACCTTATCTTCGCCCGATTCGGGCTTAACATCGGATACAAAGTAGTATCCGTAATTGCTGTAAATGTTTTGCTCGAGGTGGACTTCGCGATAGCTCTCCGGAAGCCAGCGCATGGCGCCGACACCGTAGAAGCGTACAGCCTTGTCCGTATGAAAGCATACTGCCGGAGTCAGGTCGTCCGGGTCGGTGTCATAAAACGACCCGTGCGTCAGCATCGTGCCGCCGAAACCGTAGACCGTAACCGACTCGGGATTGGCAAAACCCCATTGGCGCAACTGGTCGTAGGTGATTTCGTAAAGGCCTTCATGGTCTACACGTATTTTGACCCAATGTCCCGAGGACAGAGCCGAAGTGGCCGTATAATGCGACATGGTATAGGCC
>CAVEDT010000189.1:0-3872 GCA_963614475.1 Roseburia faecis | reverse complement strand
TAGTACGAGAGTATGGCTACGACGTCACCGCGGCCTTCGGGAAGAGTCTTGTTCCAGAAGTTGGAGTATCCGGAGGTGCGGACGTTGATGCTTGAGCCGTCAGCGTCGACGAGGCTTTGGTTGACATTGGACTTGTGTTCGGAGAATGTGGCCTTGCCGCCGTTGGCGAAGGATACGTTGTTGAAACGTACCAACTGGCTTTGCCATTTGATGAGTCCGGCGGGATCGGTGGGCAACTCTGAGAAGGAGTTGACTACGAGGGTGTCCAGCTTGGAGATGTCGGGGAAGCCGTTGAGCTGGGCGTGGGCGGTGAAGTACTCGGGCGACATAAAGGATGCTTCCCAAGCGCTGCCGTTTTCGTACCATTCGGGTTGGCCGAGCTGTACGAGTCCGTTGTATTTGCCGATGTACATGCCGGTGACGTCGAGGACGATTTCCTGGCCGCGGCGGTATTTGAGGTAGAGATTGTAGGAGTTGATGGACAGCGACAGGGCTGCGGTTCCGTCTTGGATGACGAGTGACTTGAAGACGTTGCCGGCTTCGTCGGAGGATATGACGCGTCCGGAGATTACGTAGTGGCTTCCGTCGTCGCGTGTGCCGATGGTGTCTATGTAGTTGGTGGCGTCATTCCAATACTTGGTCTTGAGCTCGAGTATGGATGTATTGGGCTGGTCTTTGGCCACGGGGGCATCGATGACGGGATCGTCGATGTCGTCTTGGCAAGCCGTGGTGGCTCCCGCTACTGCGAGTGTCACGGCGACCCACGCCAGATATGATTTCAGTGGTTTCATATATTTAGTATGATGTGTTGGCTTGTGTTATTGAATATGCGGGTGTGTCGTGACGCTTATTATTTGGTAGCGTTGAGTTTGACGTTGTCTACGCACCAGGTGGCGTAGTTGGCATCCTGGGTGGCTTGATAGCGGAAAGCAATGTATACTTTGCCGGTGAAAGCCTTGAGGTCGATGCTGCCGGAGTTGACCCAGTTGCTGTATCCGCTTTCGGGAGCGGTAGCGAATGTGGCTTTGAGTTCGGTGGCGTCTTCGAGTTTGTCAAGGTTGGTGATGACGTAGACCTTGAGTGTGGAGGTCTTGGCACCGTAGCCGTTGACTTGGGTGTCAAAGGTGAGGGTCTTGTCTGTGGCCTTGTCCATGTCGATGGCGGGCGAGATGAGCCACTGGTCAAAGGGAG
The DNA here is from genome assembly GCA_963614475.1 of Roseburia faecis. Taxonomy (GTDB): domain Bacteria; phylum Bacteroidota; class Bacteroidia; order Bacteroidales; family Muribaculaceae; genus CAG-873. The sequence continues at coordinate 2,681 of CAVEDT010000189.1, read as the reverse complement.
CAGTGCCCTTGAATCCGGACATGGATACGTAGTTGTTGCCGCTGAAGGCTTTTACGAACCAGGTCTTGTCGCCGGCAACTTGTTTCTGGAACCATCCGGTGGGGATTTCGGTGGCTGCATCGAAGTTTTCGTCAAGCGAGGTCACTGTTTCGCCGGAGGGCGTTTCGCCGCCACCGCCGGCCGACGGCTCTTTCTTGAGTTCGTAGCCGATGAGGCCGCGCATTGAGTCGGCAAGGGTTTCGTCTTCGCTGACGCCGATGAGGCGAATTTGCCATGAGCTGTTGAAGAAGCTCAGGATGCCGACAACGGTACCCTTGCCTTCGGGGCAGTAGTAGTCGTAGAAGTCACTGTATCCGCTGGTGTAGAGAATCATCTCGCCCGTACCGTCGGAGATGGTGCGCGAGGTGTTCTTGTCCTTGTCTGCGAGTGTGGATTTGCCTGCGTCCTTGAAGGTTACGTCCTTTATGGCTACGAGGAGGCATTGCTTGGCCAGGAATTCGTCCTGATTGGAAATCAGACCGTTGAGTTCGGCTATGGTGTATTCGGTGGCTGCAACTTTCTCGGGCTCGGCCAGGCCGTTAACTTCGATTTGCTTGGTGGCGAGATCGGAGGCTATACGTCCGGGATAGTTGTTGTTGGGGGTAGAACCTATTTGCATAAGTTTGCCGTAGCCGCCTACATATAGGCCGGTGACGTCGATGACTACTTCCTGTCCGTATTGATAGGATTTGTAGAGGTCGTAGCTGTCGATGTTGACTTGGATTGCTCCGGTTTCGTCTTCGATGACAAGCTGCTTGAAGAAGTTGCCTGTCTGGTCGGAGGAGATGACACGGCCTTTGATGATGTAATCGGTGCCGTCGTCGCGTTTCTCGACAAGAGTGGCGTAGTTGCTTTCGCTTTTGTAGAATTTGGTCTTAAGCTCGGCGATGGTGGTGTTGGCTTGGCGTGTGGCCGTGGGTACCACCATAGGGGGGCGCTCGAAGTCGTCATCGCAGGACGACAGCGACACGGAGCCGGCGAGTGCCAGCAGGGCTGTATAGATGTATATTAATGATTTTTTCATTGTCTTGATGTTATGTTTTGGGGCGTGATACTGTATTTTTTACGCGAAAGAAACGGGGTTAGAATCGTACTCCGACGTTGAAGAATACTTTGACGCCCTGGGCGTACTGGTACTTGTTGGGATACTTGTCGCGTATGTAGTTGGTGGTATCAAGACGTCCCTGCTGGTATGCGTTGGTGACGATGTCGCGGTTGTTGAGGACGTTGTTGACGTTAAGGTTGAGGTTGAGCGAAACTTTGCGGTTGATGTATATGAGCTTGCCTATGGACACGTTGAGGCTGAATGCGTTTTTCAGCTTGTCCTGAGTGGAGAGCTCTTCGATTTTGGCCTGCAGTTTCTCGGGTGTGCAGTTCTCAATCTTTTTCCACAGTTCGGGCAGAGCTTCGTGGTATGCCGGGGAGAGCGAAACGTAAGCGTCGCCCATCCATGTACCGTTGACGTTGAAGAACCAGTTGCCGGGGGCAGCCCAATCGAGGCCGAGGTTGCAGACGGTCTGAGGTGTCGAACCTACATAGAAGTTCTTGAGATATACGGTCTGGGTGGTGTCGGCGTAGAGGCCGTTTTCGAACGAACGTGTACCCTGGGGATTGTTCTTGTACTGATACTTGGCGTATGTACCGGCGAAGGTTGCGGTGAGGCTGGGCGTAATCTTGAAGGACATACCCAATTCGATACCCTTGGAGACCTTGCGGACGCCGGTGAGGGCGTAGATGGCGTAAGTGGAGTAGCGGTCATCGTAGAAGCCTGTGCGCTCGGTAACGTTGTCGAGGTTGACGTAGTAGGCGGTCAGGGCGCCACGGAAGCGGCGGTAAGCCCATCCGTAGGAGAGGTCGGCGGAGAAGTCGCGTTCGCTGCGCAGGTCGCTTACCAGCGAGTTCTTGACGCGCGGGGCGATGAAGGCCTGGTCGGCCAGAGGTGCACGAGTGCCGTAGCTGACGTGTGCGGTGAAGAAGTTGCGACCATCGAGCTTGTAGGTTGCACCGGCTTTGACGCCTGCATTGTCAAACTGGCTTGTGGAGCTCTTGCCCAGGGAGTTGAGCGGAGCGCGGCCGTTGCGCATGTGTCCGTCGCGGTAGAATTGGGTGAAGCTCATGCGTGCGCCGTAGTTAACATCCCAATGTGCGCTGGTGTATGTATTCTGTAACCATCCTTCGGCCTTGAGGTAGTGGAAGTCGTAGTCGTAGCCGAAGCGGTCGCCTTTGGTGACGCGACGGTTGGGATTGTCGAGGTCGTTTTGAAGGTTCTGAGGAGCGATGGTGATATCGCGGTCGCTGAAGGGATCGACATCAAGCCAGTATTCGCCGCCGAGGAGGTCGCGTATGGTCTTGTAGTAGGATGCCTTGGTATAGTTGAACGACAGGCCGGCCTGCAACTGGAAGTGATCGTTGAGACGGTGGTTGACGAAGGTGTTGAACATGGCGTTGAACTGCTTGTTTACACGATTTTCCAGGATGTAAGACGAGCCTTTGTGATCGGCTTCGTCTTTGCCTTGGTTTTGGATGTTGTTCAACTTATTGATGGTGTAGAGGTTTTCCCAGTTGATTTGACGGAAGCTGGGATCGTTCTGCCACAGGTATGTGTAGTAGTCTGCTTCCTCTTGATTGTCATAGTATGACGG
>CAVEDT010000188.1:0-3883 GCA_963614475.1 Roseburia faecis | reverse complement strand
ACATTCGCAAGAGTCGTGACTATGCAATCACGGACCGTATACGCCTATCCTTTGGCTCTAATCCTGCGACAGACGAGGCTATCAAGGAATATAAAGATTATATTTCGACGCAAGTCCTGGCCACCTCTATCGAGGTAGTGTCCGGCGTAGAAGATGGTGCAGAGGTGCTCACCATAGACGATATAAGTCTGCCGGTGGTTATCTCGCGAGACAAATAAGCAATTACACAAACTGTTCATAATCCCCTCCAATTATGGCTGAAAAAGTAAGATATTCAGATGAAGAGCTGCAAGAATTCAAGCAGCTGATATTAGAGAAGCTCGAAAAAGCCACCAAAGAATACGAAAACTATTGCTCCATAGTCAAGAATGACGGAAACGACATCTCCGATACATCCACAACGTTCAAGGTGCTTGAAGAAGGAGCTTATACTCGCGACAAAGAAGAAGCCGCACGCCTTGCCGAGCGTCAGCGCAAGTTTATAAACAAACTTCAGGCAGCGCTTGTGCGTATAGAAAACAAAACCTACGGCATAGATCGTATTACAGGCCAGTTGATACCCAAAGAGCGCCTTCGTGTTGTGCCTCATGCCACCTTGTGCGTCGAACAAAAAGAAAAGAAATAAGTGAAAGCGACCCTCACCAAGGGACAGACAGCGGTGGCTATAGTCCTCGCTGTCATTCTTATAGACCAAATCATTAAGATTTGGGTCAAGACCTCATTTTATTTAGGCGAAGATGTTGAACTGACATCATGGTTCCATCTGCGGTTTATCGAAAATCCGGGGATGGCTTTTGGTATGACCCTGGGCAGCAAGTTGTTCCTGACCATATTCAGAATAATAGCTGTCAGTCTGCTTGTGTGGTACATTACACGATTATGCCGAGACAAATCTGTCTCCAAGGGATATGTCGCATGCATAGCGCTAATTACGGCCGGTGCCGGTGGCAATATTGTAGACTGCGTATTCTATGGCGAAATTTTCAGCAATCCGTTTCCTCCCGAGGTGGCGTCTATAGTGCCTTGGGGAGATGGATATGGTGAATTGTTTCACGGTATGGTAGTCGATATGTTCTACTTCCCGTTGTTCAGTTTCACTTGGCCCGAATGGATGCCGTTGATAGGAGGCAAAGTTTTCTCGTTCTTCGATCCCGTATTCAACTTTGCGGATGCGGCGATTACTGTTGGGTTTATCATTCTGATTTTTGGATACTATCGCTATCTTGGCGGTAAGAAAAAAGACGAAGCGACCAAATCCGACACAGAAACAGCCACAGAGCCCGAGCACGAATTGACCGAAGTTTGAGAATAAATAGGCAGAAAACATTTATCGATACGCTGATAAGCGTCACACCTACACGATGAATACTCGTAAGGCCATATATGTAATGGTTGCTGTTGCGATACTTGTGACGGCATGTCGCAAAGTACCCGGGGATATAGTACAACCCGAAGACATGAGTCAATACTTAGCAGACATATACGTAGGCGAGAGTGCCGTCGAAATGAACTACTCCGAATATACAGACGACTCGGTTCGTCAGGCACTCAAGCAGGCCATACTCGAGCGACATCATTTGACCCAACAGCAAGTCGATACTTCGATGATGTGGTACGGCGCTCATATAGACAAATACATCAATGTGTACGAGCGTACCGAAGAAATCCTGAAAGATCGTTTGGCTAATTCGTCAGCCATAGGTACGGCCAATGCGGCAACGGTTGTGGCCGGCGACAGCGTAGATGTATGGAATGGTGCCTCCGGATTTGCCGTAGGACGAACATCGCCCACTTCGGTGGTTTCTTTTGATCTTGAGCGAGACCAAAACTGGGGCAAGGGCGACTGCTACGCATGGCGTGCACGCTTCACCAACAACCGTAGTGTCATCCGGTGGCAATTATGCGCCGACTATATGGATGGAGCCATCGAAGTCCTTACCGGGCAGTTTACCGGTGATGGGTGGCACGACTTGACATTTGTAGCCGATACGACCAAGACGGCAAGACGCATATACGGAGCGATAATCTTTGGCGACAACCTTCAGGGCGATGTATATGTAGACAGTATTCAGCTTGTACGAAACCGCTTTAGTCCGGATATGTATTCCCAGCGATATCGCCAACGTCTATATAATGACAAACGATGAGAAGGTATCTTTGTCGCCACGTCATAGCTGACGGCGTAGATATGGGATTGTGCACGGTCACGATTACTCCCACGGGAGAAGTGAAGATTACACCTTTCGAGTGTGAGACCTCGGCGACTATATATTTGGACGGGATACTCGAGATATACACAGACGGTCGCATTCTTCGTGCGATTACCCATAACGGTAAGCCGTTGAACCCGTGACAATTCACGGATAATTCTTCTTTATATCGAAAAATCCTAATGATTTCTATAAACAACCTTACGGTAGAATTTAGCGCCAAGACGTTATTTGACAATATAAACTACGTTATAAACCCCAAGGACAAAATCGCTCTTGTGGGTAAAAACGGCGCAGGGAAGTCTACCATGCTTAAAATTATTGCCGGGTTGCAAAATCCGACTTCAGGGTCGGTGGCAATTCCGACAGACGTGACCGTCGGCTATCTGCCGCAGCAAATGATACTGCAGGACGATGTCACGGTAATGGAAGAAGCCTCCAAAGCCTTCGAACATGTACATCAGCAGCAACACGAACTTGATAAACTTAACGCCGAGCTGGCCGAACGTACCGACTATGACAGCGAGTCCTATGCTAAGCTGATAGACCATATATCCACGCTGACAGAACAATTGTCATACTCGAATGCCGACAACTGCATTGCCGAGGCCGAGAAGACGTTGATAGGTTTAGGCTTTGAACGTAGCGATTTTCAGCGGCCTACCAGTGAGTTTTCCGGTGGTTGGCGTATGCGTATAGAGTTGGCAAAGATACTTCTACGTCGTCCGGATGTACTATTGCTTGATGAGCCCACCAACCATCTCGACATAGAGTCTATACAATGGCTTGAGAACTTCCTGATGACCAAATCAAAGGCCGTAGTACTTGTGTCGCACGATCGCGCATTTATAGACAATGTAACCAATCGCACCATAGAAATATCCTTAGGGAAAATCTATGACTATTCGGTCAATTACAGTAAATTTGTCCAATTGCGTCAAGAACGCATCGAGCAGCAGATGCGCGCCTATCAGAACCAACAAAAGCAAATAGCTGATACAGAGGCTTTCATTGAACGCTTTAGGTACAAAGCGACCAAGGCAGTGCAGGTGCAAAGTCGAATGAAACAATTGGCAAAGATTGAACGCATAGAAGTCGATGAAGTTGACAACTCGCGACTGAATCTGCGCTTCCCACCTGCACCACGCTCAGGTGACTACCCCTTGATTTTGGACAATGTAGGCAAAGCCTACGGGGACCACCAGGTTTTTGACCATGCCACATTTACCATAAAGCGAGGCGAAAAGGTGGCCTTTGTCGGTAAAAACGGCGAAGGCAAATCCACACTTGTCAAGTGTATTATGGGAGAAATTCCATATACAGGCACACTGAAAATCGGGCACAATGTCAAGATAGGATATTTTGCCCAAAATCAGGCTCAAATGCTTGACGGTGAAATTACGGTTTTTGATACCATAGACCGCGTGGCGGTAGGTGATATTCGAACCAAGATTAGGGATATATTAGGTGCCTTCATGTTTGGAGGCGAAGCGTCGGACAAGAAAGTCAAGGTGCTTTCGGGCGGCGAGAAGACGCGACTGGCAATGATACGTTTGCTACTCGAACCGGTCAACCTCCTGATACTTGACGAGCCCACCAATCATCTGGACATGAAGACAAAAGATATCCTAAAGCAGGCGATTAAAGACTTTACGGGTACCGTAATAGTAGTC
>CAVEDT010000187.1:0-3898 GCA_963614475.1 Roseburia faecis | reverse complement strand
AACCACGGCTACGTATTCGCGCCGCGTGGTTTTGGCAAAAAACTGCCTACCGAGAGCTGTCTTGGCATCGGGCGTCTTGGCCACTACCAGCAGTCCCGAGGTGTCCTTGTCGATACGATGGACAAGTCCCATACGCGGGTCCGAGGCATCGTATCCCGGAATATTGCGGAAATGCCACGCCAAGGCATTGACCAATGTGCCGTCGTAATTGCCGTGTCCCGGATGTACAACCATACCCGCCGGCTTATTGACCACCAATACGGTATCGTCTTCGTACACGATATCCAGCGGAATATTCTGGGCCACAATCTCGAAGGTGTGGCGCGGACGGTCCATGACTATCTGCACTACATCCAATGGTTTGATACGGTAATTGGACTTGACAGGGCGACCGTTGACCCATATACAACCGGCATCGGCAGCCATCTGTATACGGTTGCGCGAGGCATGCTCCATGCGCAGTACCAAAAATTTATCTATGCGTACCAGTTGCTGACCTTTGTCAGCTACAAAACGGAAATGCTCGTACATTCCGCCCGGTTGCAGGCCTTGCGCATCATCGGCGTCACTATCGCCGGCACCGTCCTCGTCGAAGTCTTCGTCAAGGACGTCTTCATCTTCCGGGTCGAGAGTTTCCCCGGCCACGTCTTCTAACGAGCGAAAGATTTCGCCATTGTCGACCATCTCAACGTCGGCCATAGTTCAGTCAAACATCGAGGGTGAATCGTCCGGTTGCTCGGATTCTTCCGAACTCTGCGTGTCGGTACTATCAGCCAATACGGCATTGACGGCATCGTCTATGGTCTCGTAGACCGGATTTGCGGCCTTACCCACCTCCAAAACTATGGTAGCTGTCACCGGTATTTTGTCTCCAAGTTTTATGGGCTTGCCGTCCGCTTTGATGGACAGGACAAGATCCTCGTAATCGCTTGGCACCAAAATCATGTGTATATTGCGTATACCGTGCGACTTAAGGTAGGACACGGCTTGCTTGCTCGAGGTGTCGGTCAAAGGTACATCCAGTACAAACTGCTGTGGCGAGAAGGATACTATGGTCAGGTAGACCTCGCGTCCGGGCTTGACAACGGCACCGGGCTTCGGATAGACGTCCACGACTTGACCCGGGCGCTTGCTCAGGTCATAGATGCTGTCGCCGATGACCGTCTGCAGGTCGGCCTCGTCCAACACCGCCATAGCCTCGTCATATGTCAGGTCTTTGACATTGGGAACCACCGTCTTGGCTCCATGATGTGTCCATAGGTCCACAAAAAGCAGGCCTATGTATACCATCACCGGGACGGCGACAACCATCAATATTGCGTTGCTCAAAATGGGGTGCTGCTTCCACAGCCGCTTGGCCAGGCCTTGCACCTTGTTGCTTGGATGCGTGTTTCTGTCTGTCATTGTTTGAATAGTGCTGGGTGTCACGAACGCCCGAGAGCGCCCGTTTGCATCATACAAAGGTACAAATATATCCTAATACATCAAAATCCGATGAAAACTGCCGCATTTTTCGGAGCCATGAATGCCGGGATTTTAGTATTTTTGCACTCGTAAACGCGCAATTCCGATTTTGTAAGACTGCAACGACACATACACACAGACACGCGCACATACATCTGAACAACTACACATATATTTCACACTATGGGAAAAAGTATATTTGTAAGCGGCATCGACACCGATGCGGGCAAAACATACGCTACCGCATGGCTACTGCGCCAATATGCCTCGAAAGGCATACGCGCCATCAGCCAGAAGTTCATACAAACCGGTAATGTCGGTCACAGCGAAGACATCGATGCTCACCGCCGTCTCAGCGGCACCGGGATGCTGCCCGAAGATACCGAAGGACTTACCGCCCCGGTGATATATCCCTTCCCGGCCTCGGCACAACTGGCGGCACGTCTCGACGGTGACCGCCCCATTCCCTTGGACCGCATCGATAAGGCTCGTGCCGAACTTGAGCGGCGCTATGATATCGTACTCGTTGAAGGCGCCGGAGGACTAATGGTACCTATTACAGACGACTTCATGGCCATAGACTACGCCGTCACGCGTCATTTACCCGTAGCTTTAGTCACCAACAGCCGACTGGGCTCCATCAACCACACCGTACTGTCTCTCGAAGCCATAGCCTCGCGCGGCCTGCAATTGCAGTGCGTATTGTACAACACTTTCCTGGACTCTACCGACAGTTTTATTGCCGAGGATACGCGTGCTTTCATCGGTCGGTATGTCGCGCGCCACTTTCCCGACACTCCGATATACGACGTCCCCACCCTACAATGACCGTCCGCAACGGACAACATCAACCCGGAACCACATTACAAACGACAGAGCGCAGACGTCGAATGACGTCCGCGCTCTGCTGTATTATCGATATGGAGGTGTTTACTTCACGCCCAGTTTGGTCTTGACATCAGCGGTAATATCCTTGACGTCGGCGCCAACATATACAGGCAGTTCCTGCTGGAAGATGAAAGTGTATCCGCCTTCCTGACCTACGGCCTTGATGGCTTCATGTATTTTTGTTTCGATGGGAGCCAAAAGTGTTTGCTGCTGTTTCTGCAAATCCTGCTGAGCGGTCTGACGGAACTGCTGCATCTTCTGATCAAGTTCCTGAAGTTCTTTCTCGCGACGCTCCTTGATGGCTGCGGGGGTATCGGCTGCCAGCTGCTGATATTCGCCGAACTGTTTGTTGAATTCGTCCTGCAGTTTCTTGAATTCGTCTTCGTATTTTTTGCTGGCTTCTGAGAGCTGGTTGTTAGCTGCTGTAGATTCGGGCATTGCGGTGAAGATGCTGTTAACGTCTACTACGCCGAACTTCTGAGCGGCGGCGGGAAGGGCAATGGCCAGAGCGGCCAGAGCGATTGCGATTTTCTTAATCATGATGTTTTTTGGGGTAGTTATAAGTTTTTGTTATTAATTTTCTATTTGATTATTCATAAGGATTTTGGTCGGTCCGACAATACTATTTGGACGTTGCATATCCCATCTTGGCCAGGACATCGTTGCTTACATCTATTTGGGGCGAAGCATATATGATGTCCGAAGATGATGCGCGGTCGAGTATTGCCTGAAATCCGCGTTCCTGAGCCAGTTTTTTGACGGCATTGTATACATCGTCTTGTATGGGCTTGAGCAGGCTTTCACGCTTTTTCTCCAGCTCGCCTTGCGGACCGAAGTACTTGTAGCGTAATTCCGTAACCTCTTTTTCCTTGGCCACAATTTCTTCTTCGCGTTTCTTGACTTGTTCCTCGGTCAGGAATACCTTGTCTGCCAAGTATGATTGATAGAGGTTTTCGGCCTCCTTGCTTTTGTTTTCGACTTCTTTCTGCCAGCGTTGCGACAGTTGGTTGAGTTGTTCGTTTGCCATCTCGTAGGAGGGCACATTCTTCAGAATGTACTCCATGTCAATGAGTGCAAACTTCTGCGCAGAAACGCCCAAGGTGGCGGCCGCGATTACGAGTAATGTCAGGAGTGTTCGTTTCATTGTCTTACGATTTGATTGCTATATGTCTTTTAGACGCCGTTTGTGCCATAAGGTTTAGCGGCTACGTATGTCTCGTTAGAATTCTTGTCCGAGGATAAAGTGGAAGTGGCTTCCGCCGCGCTCGCCGAATACTTTGTCAAAGCCGTAGGCCCAGTCGATACCCATCATACCCACCATCGGGAGGAATATGCGGACGCCGACACCGGCGCTGCGCTTGAGAGTGAAGGGGTTGAAGTCTTTAACCGAAGTCCAGGCGTTACCGGCCTCGGCAAAGGCCAAGGCATAAATTGTGGTGGTGGGCTGAAGCATAAGCGGGAAGTGGAGCTCGACACCGAAGCGCGTGTATGCGTAGCCTTCGCTGCGGTAGGGGGTGAACTGACCGTTGTCGTATCCGCGCAGGGC
>CAVEDT010000186.1:0-3909 GCA_963614475.1 Roseburia faecis | reverse complement strand
AACTTGCGCCTCCTTGGGGTGTTCCCAGAAATCGGGAACGTGTGTGCGCAGTTCTTCTTCTTCGACTTGGATTTTTTTGCCGTCGATGTCCAGATAGTGGTGCAACGCATCGCGGCGTTGACCCAGTTCTTTTATTTGGTCTTGTGTAATCACTGTCAGTGTATTGTTAGTCTAAAGATAATGCAAAGTTACGATATTTCGGCGAAAAAAGACGAAATACCGTGAATTAATCGGCTGTAACATTACGGATAAAACGGGCGTCGGCTTGTTTCCCGTGCTTTTTCGACTGAATTTATAGTGTCGCTATGGCTTGTGGTTGTGTTTTGTAGAACGTGGCGGACGATAGATGCATCCGTTTTCGTGATTATTGGACGCTCTATATTTCGGATGGGGTAGGGGCAAAAAAAAGTCCGAATACGCTTCGACAGCGGATTCCGGACCAGCCATTAGGCATTGTTGACTTCTAAAGTTCGGTTTTCATTTGCCTCTGCCAAACAAGTGGACAGAGGCTACATAAACCATTGGAGATTATATCATACTTACTTGTGCGCAATGCGATGGCTGTCCGGCCGGACGGTGGCGGCGTCTCACGATGGCGGTCGTCGCAGTGGCGTGCTTTGCTCCGCCTTTTTTTGAGAGGCGGTCCGGGCACGCGTGGATAGCGTTGCTTTGCGTCTGCAAAGTTATACATTTATTGGCTGCAAGCCAACGTTTTTTGGAATATGTTTATTTCTTTTTAATAAAATTAACTATTTAACTATTCCTTTTAGCCGAGGCTAATGTCTGCTTACGTCGTATTGACGCTCCTTTACGGTTGCGGCTCTTTGCTGCCGGGTGCAGGTTGCTCCTGATTTGCGGACGCTTCCGGTTGACCCTTGCTGTCGGGAGCCGGAATAGCGGGGTTCTCGTCTTCCGAAATCCGGTCAATCTTGGCCGGGCGTTTGTGTCCCAGAGGAATGGTGTAGGATATGGTGATGGAGCCGCTCAAAGGCGATGATGCGGTGCCGTACCCGGGAATATACCATGGGTCGCCGCCGACAGGGTGGCTTTGGTGCAGTATGGTATGGTAGCGCAACGCCCAGCCGGCGCTGATATTGCCCCATAGGCGCACCCGCAGGCCCAGTACAACTTCCAGCCATCCGGCTGAGGTGCTTTGCGAGGGGATGTCGAAGGTTGTCTTGTCGCCCCAATATGTGCCGGGGTCGGTAGCACCGGTGACTTCGTATTTGAAGGGCGAGAAGCCGTAGCGCAGGCCGCCGTAAAGCTGGTAGGCCGGGTCGGAATTGAATAAAAAGTTGTAGTCTATACCCACCTTGGCGTAGGGTGCAAGAGGCGAGCGGTAGGTGTATCCGTACTCATCGGCGGTGTGTCGAGCCTGTCCCAATCCGACTTCGAGCGTGGGGATGTAGCGGTTGAACATATTCAGACGGACGTCGACGCCTCCGATGCCATAGTCTTGGCCGAAGGCACGCATGATAGGGTCCCAGAGGTTGAGCCCGACGCTGACTTCATATATTTTGGGGTATAACATCTTGGGCTTCTTGGGCAGCATTGTCGAGTCTACCCATTCGGTGCCGGTGACGGTGTCCACCATGACGGTTTTACCCTGATCGTCGGTGTACTGTGTGGAGCGGGCGCGGCGTGCTTCCAATGCGCGCTGACGTATCAGTGCCGAGTCCACGGGCGCACGCATGGGCGATGCCGGGGTCACGGGTGTGACACGACGCTGGGCATTGGCGCTACCGGGACACAATGGCAGCAGCATCAGCAGCGCCATAACGGCTATGGCGAGTATATGGAATCGAGGCGTGGTCATTGCTCGGATATGCGGAAGTAGATGTTGAGATTGACGTCTTCGAGGTTGGTGACATCGGCTTGGACGATGCTGACGCTGTCGATGAGGTGGGCGGTGGCCGTTGCGCCGGTGATGGTATAGCGGTACATAGCGCCGCAGTCGTCATCGGCCAGCCATGGTGTGGAGGTGTATGTCAGCGTAAGGGTGTCGTTGAGACGGTCATTGTCCAGCCCGGCATAGCGGTAGGCAATGCACCAGCGCACGCTTGAGGCGGAGGACCGCAGTGGCAGGTATTGCTCGGACACGGATGTCCCGGCGCTCACCAGCAGGCTGTCGCCGGCCACGCCGATGCCGTGGATGTCGAGCGAATCGAGCGTCACGGTCTCGCCGGTGGCGCTGTTGCACAGCCGGGCTATGGGCATAGCGCTGCGCATCTCGGTGCATCCGTCGCTATTGCATCCGGGGGCAATGGCAGCGGCGGCGATGGCAGCGGCACAAGCACTCAGTGTCAATACTTTTCCCATCGGATGATGTCGTTGAGATCTTTGCGTGTCTTGGCCGGCACGGGAGCGGGGCTGCCATCGGCTTCGGCGGCGGCATAGCCCAGGGGTATCAGTGCGATAGGCTCGACTTCGGCGGGCAGGCCCAAGGCGTCGCGTGTGGCCTCGACATCGAAGCTGCACACCCAGCAAGTTCCGAGGTCCAGCGAAGCTGCCGCCAGACAGATATGCTCGACGGCTATGGCTATGTCTATGTCTGTATGGTCTTTGCCGTCGGCCGGGCGGTGCCATGCCTGGTCGTGGTGGCCGCAGGCAACGATGAGGACGGGCGCATCGACAAATGACGGACGCGAGGCATGCAGCAGACGTTGGCGTGTAGCTGCATCGCGTACCACGACAAAGGTCCACGGCTGGCGGTTGCAGGCACTGGGTGCCAGTTGGGCTGTCTCGAGAATGGCCTTGACTATGGAGTCGTCCACGGGCGCCGAGGCGTCATAGTGGCGGCACGAGTAGCGCTCGCGCACAAGATCGTAGAAATATGGGTATTTGCTTATTGACATAGTTGCTGTTTTATGGAAAATATGGGAGGAATGAGAATAATGAGAGCTATAGGGCGGATGCGCCTATCGTCATTTTTGGACGACGTCGCGATCTACGCCCAGTGTCTCGCTGATTTCGTAATGGTTGCGGCCGGCCGAGTTGCGCACTATCAGTTCGCCTACAAATCCGGCAAGGAATAATTGGCACCCCAATATCATCAGTACCAATGCGATATAGAAGTATGGCGAGTCGGTCACCAAGATGTAATGCAGCCCGTGGTAGAGGTTGTAAAGCTTGATGGCGCCCACGCATATCACGGCCACGAAGCCCAAGAAGAACATCAGCGAGCCTATAAGGCCGAAGAAGTGCATAGGCTTGGCGCCGAATTTGCCGGTGAACCATAGCGTCATCAGGTCAAGATAGCCGTTGACAAATCGGTCGAGACCGAATTTGGTCTTGCCATACTTGCGGGCGCGGTGCTGCACCACCTTCTCGCCTATGCGGGTGAATCCGGCATTCTTGGCCAGATAGGGAATGTAGCGGTGCATATCGCCGTAGACCTCGATATGCTTCACCACCGGGGCACGGTAGGCCTTGAGCCCGCAATTGAAGTCGTGCAGGTTCTTGATGCCGCTCACGCGACGTGCCGTGGCATTGAACAGCTTGGTAGGTATGGTCTTGGACAGCGGATCGTAGCGCTTCTTCTTGTAGCCGGACACCAGATCATAGCCCTCCTCGGTAATCATGCGGTACAGCTCGGGAATTTCGTCCGGGCTGTCTTGCAAGTCGGCGTCCATGGTGATGACTACATCGCCTTGCGCCGCGGCAAAACCCGTGTTCAGCGCCGGCGACTTGCCGTAATTGCGGCGGAACGAGATGCCGCGCACATGCTCGGGATTGGCCTCGCGCAAACGCCCGATGACCTCCCACGAGTCGTCCGTGGATCCGTCGTTCACAAAAATGATTTCGTAGCTGAAGCCGTGCTCGTCCATGACGCGGCGTATCCATGCCTCCAGCTCCGGGAGCGATTCGGCCTCGTTGTACAGAGGCACTACCACTGATAGGTCCATATAT
>CAVEDT010000185.1:1420-3926 GCA_963614475.1 Roseburia faecis | reverse complement strand
CACTTTCATTGCGCCGACCGCGATAGGGCACCGGTGCGAGATAAGGCGAATCTGTCTCGAGTACAATATTCTCCGGCCAAACTGCCGGCAGAATGTCAGCGACAGAATTACGCTTGAACGTTACGATGCCGTTGATACCGAAAACGGCATTGTAGTTGCTAAGTATGCGTTCTACATCGTGCACTGTCCCGGCAAAACTATGGAAGACAAAAGATAGTTTTTTATGGCTTTGTAAGACCTCGAGCAGTTGGGCCAGTCCGTCACGGCAATGTAGAATTACGGGTAACCCATAGCGTTCGGCCCAACCCAGTTGCAGGTCTAAAATCTGCATTTGTTGGCTCTCGAAAGTCTTGTCCCAATATAGATCTATACCGATTTCACCCACAGCGACATAGCCTCCTTTGTCGAGCTCGGCAGCGACACAAGCCAAATCGTGGTTCAGCGTTTCCGGTACAATTTCGGTAGGGTGCAGTCCCATGGTCATGCGTATATTATCGGGAAATCGTGCGGCCAAAGCTTTCATCGGTTCAATGGTAGACACATTGACATTCGGAAAGATCATGTGTGATATCCCTATGTCAATAGCCCGTTGAGTTACATTATAGCAGCCGTCTGCACTTGTATCATCAAGAAAATCATCAAGATATAAGTGCGTATGCGTGTCCGTGAGATGTATTCCCGGAGGTAGCGGGGCAGGGGGCGCTACTATCTTTTTGCTCATGCTTGGCGTTGGCTTAGGTCGGTGGCAAGAGACCTGAAGAAGTTGGAATGTGCATTGTCAAGCGCCATGCGGTCCAACGCATTTATGGCTCTTTGTGCGTATGTGTCAACGAGTTGCTGGCACTTGATATCCAAATTCAAGCTGCGGTATATAGACTTGACGGATTCTATTTTGTCCATATCATCCGTCTTTGCGTCTAAGGCAGAGCAGATATCCTCACGATTACCTTGTTCCATAGCGGAAATCAGCAGCCATGTTTTCTTTTTATTAAGAATATCGCCTCCTATTTGCTTGCCAAATATAACCGGGTCACCGAAGGTATCGAGTAGGTCGTCTCTGAGCTGGAAGGCCAAGCCGAGATTGTCGCCGAAGTCATAAGCAGCTTTACAAGCATCGTCTGAAGCCTTGCCCAACATCGCCCCGATACGGCATGCACATCCGAGCAGGACGGAGGTCTTAAGGCGTATCATACGAATATACTCGTCGACGGATACATCGTCTCGATCTTCGAATTCCATATCAAGCTGTTGTCCTTGGTATATCTCAAGGGCCGTTTTTGTGAACAATTCGAATATGCGCCGACCGATTTCTCCCGGAATACTATTCATATATCCGGAAGCAATGGTAAGCATCGCATCGCCCGAAAGAATGGCGACATTGTCGTTCCATCGGCAATGAACCGAAGGGCGGCCGCGCCGTACATCGGCGTTATCCATGATGTCATCATGCAGCAGCGTAAAGTTGTGGAACAACTCAATGCCTATAGCGGGATCGATAGCATCCATAGCATCGGCGCCACATGCCATGGCCATCCTCAGAAGCAGAGTGGGGCGCAATCGTTTGCCCCCAGACTCAATGGTGTAGTCTATCGGTTCGAACAACGCGGGCGCGTCGGTCGGGTACGGTATATGGAACAATCGTTCATTAAAGGCGTCAATAACGCTATCAAAATCTTGTAATCCCGGACGAGAAATTCCGGTCAGTCGGTCGTTTTCGAGTGTCGGCATATATATTTGTGTTGTGTTATTTTAATCTTAATCTTAATGGTTTGTGCGTTTGAGCGATGCTTCAAATCGGGCTTTGTCCGATTGATTTAACAATGGCATTATTTGCCGGATGAGTGCAGCATCGCCATCTTCCAGATACTGCGGTATCTCGGACGACGGTAGCGTGGCGACAATCCAATGAGCCTTCTCGTCCAAGTCCATGGCATTGAAGCGTTGTATTATGGCTGCCTCGAGTTCTGATACAGATACCGTGTCACCGCTCTCGGCAAGATAGTGAAACACAGCATGAGATACTTCTACGGCATGACCGGCAAAAATACTATCGGCAATCTCTTCTACATCATGTGTCGCATATAATGCCACTGCACGTAAGCTTAAAGAAGAATCATTGAATAGTCTGTAAACATCACTTCGGAAATCGCCGTCATAATCGGACAAAAGATTTGCGCGGAATGTATGGATTCCTTCATAAGAGTTCTTGAGCGCTAAAGCGTATACGGAATCGGCTGCTTCATTAGGGGCTAATCCGTTCCCATTAGAACAAGACACAATAGGGCACCATACGGAGGCGGCTATTATTGCTATATATAAATATGTGTTTACAGACATTGTTCGTATTTCGGCTGTCGCTTTTAGTGAAATATATGTAAAGATACTAACAATTCTTGAATATCATTTGGGAATAGAGGTTTTTTTTGTACTTTCGCTTCGTATTTCTGCACGAGAGACTGAGATACATATATTGCATTTTGTATAGCTTATGACTGCAATTATCTAT
>CAVEDT010000185.1:0-1386 GCA_963614475.1 Roseburia faecis | reverse complement strand
ATCTATAAACTAAAGAATTATATATTAGGAGTGGCGCTTTTGGCCATACCTGTATCGGTTGTGGGACAAACCCTTGGTATAGTCGGCGAAAAAAGCGCATCCATCGGTATTTACATAAAAGACCTAAGGACCGACAAAACCATAGTTGCTAAGAATATCGAACGCGGTTATGTCCCTGCGAGTGTGACCAAGACGGTGACAACAGCATCGGCCATGACATTGCTTTCGGAAGACTACCGCTTTGAGACTATTGCCAGACTTAGAGGCGCTAAGTCGAGCTTGCCGTCGGTATGGGATGGAGATATCGAAATCATAGCATCCGGAGATCCGACTCTTGACTCGGACAATTTCTCGAATAATGGGGGACTCGTCGATTCTATAGTATCATCGCTGAAATCAATGGGTATAACCCGGGTGACAGGTTCGATACGTCTGATAGATGATGATGTTCCGCAGCAGGGCCCTGTTGAGAAATGGGAAATTAGCGACGTCGCTTATGCATATGGTGCAGGATGGTATCTGTTTAATTGGAAAGACAATATTTACCGATTGAACACAACCACAAAAGAGACAACGCCGTATGTGCCGGAACTAAAAATAGACAGGCATAATAACAGGGGCGGTACAAGCATTGTACGCGGCATTGGATCCAATGTTCTGAGCGTATACACACCTTCGACGTCAAAAAGCAATTATGTATTCTCAACCATGCCATATCCGTGGATTGCCTTTGAATATGCATTGCGTAAGTCTTTGGCGGATGCCGGTGTTGATGTCGGGCATAAGTGCGTATGTGGCGATGACGATGACACGGATGATGTCGAAACCATATATTCGCGCTTTTCGCCATCGAGGGACACAATTCTGGGGTCGATGATGCGTCGTAGCGACAATATGTATGCAGAAAGCATCCTGCGCAGTTTTGCACCGGACGAAGATCGTTCCGAGGCCATAGCACGGGAAATGGATCTGTGGAAGCCGCGCGGCGTAGACATGCAGTATACCAGTATATGGGATGGAAGCGGTCTGACGCGCGCCAATCGTATTTCGCCATTGACATTGGGCTGCATTTTGGAATATATGGCACTGCATGAGGATTCGACAAAATACATCAAGTTGTTCCCCGTTTCCGGTGTAAGTGGAACTATGAGATCGTTCATGGCCGAAACTCCGTATAAAGGACGCCTCGCATTCAAAACCGGCAGCGTAAACGGTGTGCAGTGTTACGCCGGATATGTGATAGACAATATTGAATCATGCCATCCCACGCATGTGGTTGTAATAATGGTCAACAACTTCTATTGCACCCGAAAGCAGTTGAAGATGGCTTTGCAAAAATATTTGTTGAAGCAGCTAAACGAGATAATATAATACAGCAATATACGA
>CAVEDT010000184.1:0-3974 GCA_963614475.1 Roseburia faecis | reverse complement strand
GCTTTGACGAGAACAGCTTCAAGCGAGTCTTCCGGAAATTCATACTCGGCGCGTTGACGAGCTATTTCAGCCTTTACGACAGTGGCGGTATATATGCCGTCCTTATTCTTTGCCATCCCGAAATCTTCAAATTCGGGATGCAAGGCAAGAAAGTCAAGTTTATCTTTTTTCTTGGTGAGGACTTGATATTCAAGCAAGTTGTCAATATCGGTAGTGAACACGTCCGCGAAAAATTGTTTGAGAGAATCGTTGACAGGTTTCGCCACAAAAGCGTCGTTGTTGTCGTTGAGATATTTCTGTTGCTGTTCGGGAGTAAGCGACTCCACAAGTTCGGCAAGGTCGCCAGACACTTTTTCAAGGTTGGATTTGAGCGATTGCAAGCGAGCCAGCTCCTCGCCGAGAACTTCTTTTTGCACAAGGTCGAAAGGAAGAATTCTACCAATCCAACCGTCTTGCACCTCTTGCTCCTTACCGTCTTTCTTCTTGATGACCATGCGAGGATCAACAACATTGGCGGCACTCAATCCTTCGGATTGAAGAATTTCGATGTCGCCCGAAATTTGCTGCCAAGCCTCTGAAAGAAGTTGATATGCAGCGTAGCTGTCTATCAGCTTAAACGGTTCGATGATTCCAAACAAGTGCTCGGAGATGTTCTCAAACTCGGAATTGATTTTGACGAACTGTGTGGCATCTATGAGCCGGGTATGCAGATACTCGGGTAAGTGCTTTAAGGCATCCGAGTAGGCACAGCCGTATCTGAGCACTTCCATGTTGTTGAGAATGGTATGGCGAACGTCTTCTGTCTTGAGCTTTGAATAAGCTTCTGAAACAGGCTCGAAAATATCACCTCGCAGAGTCGGGAAAGTAGTCCAAAAATCGGAGAGGCTGTCTATTTCGCTGTCAGGAATACCGCCGAACATGGTAGAGTAAATATCCCACTGCTCGTCTGCATCAGCGGAGCTGACGTAGCGAGGAATATTGAGGTTGTATTCGTTCTTGCGGATTTCATCGCGGCTTACGGCGCGAGAGAAGTTCGGGATGTTGAGCCGTCGCGTAACAGCATCCACAATCTTGCGGATGTCGCGGGCGCGGAGCTTGTTGTTTTTGCCCTCCTTGACAAAACCGCGCGAAGCGTCCACGAAAAGAATATCGTCGTGGTCGCGTTTCTGCCGAAGTACCATCACGAGTGTAGGTATGCCTGTGCCGAAGAAGATGTTGGCCGGGAGTCCGATTATGGCATCAATATTGTTTCTCTCAATAAGGTTGCGGCGTATACTTTCTTCACTGCCTCCACGGAAAAGTACACCATGCGGCAAGACGATGGTCATAATGCCGTCGGACTTGACGTGGTAAAGGTCGTGGAGAAGAAAAGCATAGTCGGCAGTGCCTTTCGGAGCTACGCCGTAATGCTTGTATCGCGGATCATTGCTGCTGTCCTCGGTGGGATTCCACTCTTGTGAATATGGAGGGTTGGAAACAACCGCGTCGCAGTAGATTGGATGATATGTTGAATGAGGGTCGGACTCATCAAACATAGGCCAGTCATCTTCGAGGGTGTCGCCGTTGCGCACCGCGATATTGTCTGGGAGAATTCCACGCATTACGAGGTTCATGCGAGTAAGGTTGTAGGTAGGCTCTATCAGTTCCTGGGCGAAGTAGGTAATCTTGTTTTTGTCTGTCATGTACTTAGACACGCTGCGGCCTATGTTAAGAAGCAGCGAGCCTGAGCCGCTTGTCGGGTCGTAAATACGGATTTCTTCTCTGTCCTGGAGATGGTGCGCCACAATTTCCGACATCATCAGGGCGACTTCGTGGGGAGTGTAGAACTCCCCGGCTTTCTTGCCCGCGTTGGCGGCGAAGTTACCAATCAGATACTCGTAGATGAAGCCGAGGACGTCGTAGTCCTGTTTGCCCGATGTAGGTATATCGCGAATGAGGTTAAGCAAATCGCGGATAGCCTTAGTTTGCGCTCCGGCATTTTCGCCGAGTTTGCTCAGACCGTTCTGCAAGGTATTGAAGATACCTTTGTAGACTTTCTCGTGTTTGGCGTTAATAAGTCTGGCAAAACGAGTGAGCGCATCGCGCACGTTGCCTACGGAGAAATCCTCATCGGGATTAATCCACGTAGAGAATAAATCTTTGTAGGCAATGAAGTATCCAAGCTTTGATTGACAGGCAGCAACAATTTCCTCGTCTTCCTCGATAAGGTCGGTTTTCATATCCTCATCAGTCCAGTCTATGGATTTGAGATAGTTTACCTCGGAATCGGAAAGAAATTTATAGAAGATGAAGCCGAGAATATAGTCCTTATATTCGTTGGCTTCAATCTTCGAGCGCATCTTATTGGCCGAAGCCCATATTTTGGAAGCGAGTTGTTGCTTGTTCATCCTGTCTAAAAAGCGGAAGCTCCGATGTAGCAATGCGAGGTTGACCAGAACCTTTAGGCACTACATCGGAGCTTCCAATATGTTGTACGGCGCGAGCCGTTATATTGTGACAATGTATTGGGTCATTTCAGCATTGTTTGCTTGACTTGCAAAGTAAGTAAATTTTTGCGGAACTATGGGTATCAGGCGCAAAGATAATGCTGAATGAGCCTAAAATAATTTATGTGGTCTGTTATGGCTATTGTGGCTATGAAAATGCGAAGCAAGCGGAGATAAGGCTGATGGGGTGGCGCAGTGGGGAGGTCAGGGGACGATTTCGACGGGGTTGCCGTCGGGGTCGGCGATGGTGGCGAGGTAGGTGCCGGAGGGGGTGTGTCGCGGTTGGCGGAGGATGGACACGCCGGCAGCCTGCAGACGTTGGATGAGGGCGTCGACGTTGGCTTCGCTGCCGGTGGAGAAGGCCATGTGGACGTAGCCGTGTGTGCGCTCGCACGGTGTTCCGGTTTTTTGCATCAGCTCGATGCGTGCGCCTCCTTCGGGCGAGTGCATGAATATGATGCGTGCACCGGTCGAGCCTGTGATTTCCGTTTCGGCTTGCATGCCGAAGTATGTGCTGTAGAATCGGCTTAGGCGGTCGATGTCGGCTGTGGTTATTGCTATATGTTCGATGGTCATGGCTGTGTATATGGTGTGGACGCGCCGAAAGTGGTGCGTGTCGGTGTATGCAAAGGTACGTACAATGTGCGGTACGTGCAATAGTGCGCGGGGTCGATGTAGGGTGGTGATGCACGCTTCAATAACGAGAATGACGGCTGTGGCGCTTGTCCCCTTTGTTTGATAATCAATGCTTTATTGCCTTGTTGTGTAGTAGGCGGTAATGCGGTGATTTAGTGTGTGTTATGTATTACGATTTGCAGCCGCTGCGGACGCAATATATTGCGTCCCTACAATTATTCGGCATTATGACACTTCCACCTCTCTCCCTCCCCAAAAAGTATCGGCAGGACTTACGGTCGTTTATGGCCGTGGGTCCTGCCGACTTCGCTTTTTGAATTCGTTACGTGCGACTGATCAACTTGTGTGTTTTCGTGCAGTATTGTCTGTTGTTGTGACGATTTAGGGTGTCCGGATATCCGTGACGGTGATTTCTGCTACTCGGATGTTGTGTCACGGATATCCGTTGTACGATTTACTTGATGATGGCGAGAATATCCTCGACTATTTGCTCGTCCTGCAGGCGGTTGTCGGAGAGTAGTCGCTGCAGGTCGTAGCGGTCGTATAGGTCTTTCTTGACGCCGCCTACGAGGACTTTCATGTCCGAGGGGCCGTAGTACGATGCTATGCGTTCGCCGAATCCTCCGTCTTTGCAGCCGTCTTCGAGCGTGACTACGAGACGGTGTTCGGCTTTGAGCGAGTCGAGCGTCTCGGCATCGACGGCATTCAGATAGCGGGGGTTGATGAGTGTGGCGTTGATGCCCTTGGATGCAAGAATATCGGCTACGTTTTCGCCTTTTTGGTAGAATGATCCGGCGGCGATGATGGCCACTTGGCTACCGCGGCGCGTGACTTTGTATTGCGGTGTATAGC
>CAVEDT010000183.1:0-3982 GCA_963614475.1 Roseburia faecis | reverse complement strand
GCCACGCGCAGTTCATCAACAACTTCAACACTGACCAACTCGACCTGTACAAGGCCTGATATCCAAGTCCCGACTGAGATTCTCAGACAAGACTGAAGACAACACAAATAAGCCCGAAAGGACCGCTATAGAGTCCTTTCGGGCTATTTTTTACCCTTCAATCATTGATTTTTGCCCGACTGTGCTGACAAACAGACGAAAACGATGTCCACTATTTGTAAGAATGACATCTTTTGAGTAATTTTGTACGCTCTTAGGCGATGGTTACGGCCATCGTCATCGCAACATTGGAAAAAACAACGAACAAGGGCTCAGCCCGTCAACATCTTAAAACCAAGATATGTCTATAACCAGACTTGCATCCGCAGCATGCGTTTGCGCCATCCTCCTCACTGGATGCAGCGCTCCCAAGAAAGTACCTTATCTCGTTGATGCCGAAACAATTCCCAGCGAATCGCTCGCAGCCATCTCGACCGTCAAGGATCCGACTTTTGTTCAGGGAGACCTACTCAACATTTGCATATACGCTTCCGATCCCACGGCCGTGGCTCAGTTCAATAAAGGCCAGTACCTCACTCCGGAGGGAACAATCTCAAAAGCAAGCAATAACACCAATATCACCGGCACAAGCACCGCCTCGCTGACCGACTACTATCTCGTTGACGCAGAAGGCAATATAGACTACCCGGTCATCGGACGTATACATATCGCCGGCAAAACCAAAGAACAACTTGCTCGCGAAATCAAGGATGCCATCTACCCTCGCTATATCAAAATCGAGCCTACAGTCGACATCCGTCTGATGAACTTCCGTGTCACCGTCCTCGGCCAAGTCAAGAGCCCCGGAGTTTACCAGTCTGACAATGAGCGTATGAACATACTCGAAGCATTGGCCAAAGCCGGAGACTTGGATATCCGCGGTGACCGCGAAAACGTCCTGCTGTATCGCACCAACGCCGATGGCACTCGCGAAGTTCATCGCCTCAACCTTCACGACAAGAGCCTGCTGCTGTCGCCATACTTCAACCTTCAGCAGAACGACTTCATATACATCACGCCCAACCGCTCGGCAGCAGCCAGCGCCTGGCAGATGCACCAAGGATGGACCACTGCCATATCAGTCGTATCGGGCTTGGCATCCATAGCCGCACTTGTAATCGGAATTGTCAACCTCAATAAGTAACACCTATCGTCATCGTTCAAAGCCCGTTACGGTTACTACGCGGCTGACAATCCTTAGACATACACCTCATTTCAAATAAGATATGTCATACACATCAGAGCCAAAAGACAACTTTGAGACCGGTACGAACAAAAGTGCCGACAGCAACACCCCTATTGTCAAGACCGAAGCATTCGATCTTACAGGCTTGCTCTTAGACTACCTCAGCCATTGGGGTGTATTCCTGCTCAGCATCATTATTTGTGGTGCCGCCGCATACTATTACTGCAAGACGCAAATCCCGACATACACGGTATCGGCTTCGATATACCTCAACGACGAGAATTCTTCGACCAAAAGCAACGCGGTCACCATGGGCTCCGAAAACCCTATGGTCAACCTGAAGCAATACATCGATGAAACCGAAATCGAGATTCTCAAGTCACGAAACAACCTGGTAAAGATTGTCGACTCGCTCAATCTCTCGTATTCGTACTATCGCGAAGGCAAATTGCGCGACATTCCCGTTTACCGTACCGCGCCCATCGAGGTCTCGTTAGACTCGGTAAGTCTCAAGCACTTATCAGCTCCCATAGAGCTGACCGTCACTCCTGAAGACAAAGGTATATCGGTCAAGGCAACGACAAATGTCAACGGCGAAGAGGAAAGCATCGAAAAACTGTTTGCCAAACTCCCCGGCAAAATACAGATGGGCGCCGGAACCGTCACCATATCGCGCTCGCCACTCGTATCCCAACTTGATGGAGTATACAAGGTCAAAATCACAAACCCCGCGAGTGTGGCCGCGACTATCGCCAATTCGCTGACCATCAATTTTGCCGAGAATTCATACACAATTCTCCGCATACGTGTCAACACCCCACTTGTCGAGCAAGGCGTAGATATTATCAATACCCTTCTGGCGTTGTACAACCAACGCATCATTGAGGACAAAAACCGGTCGGCATTGCAGACCGAAGCGTTCATCATCGACCGTCTGGTCAATATAAACGACGAGTTGCATGATGTCGAAGAAAAACTCAAGCGATACCGCGAGGAGCACAACATCGCCGACATCGATGCCCAGACGACGATGAACCTGACACAGCGCAGTTCCAGCGAGCAGCAAATTTCGCAAGTTGACGCCCAAATGTCTGTACTCAATGACGTTGAGCATCGCGTAAAACGTCAGGACAACTTCGAGATGCTGCCCACAGTATCCGACGACCCGGCCGTATCCGCCGCAATACAGAACTACAACACCATGGTCAGCAACTACGACCATGCGCTGCAAACCCAGACACGCGAAACCGGATATGTACGCGAACTCGAGAACAAGCTCAACCAGCAAAAGTCGCAGATACTCGATAACATCGCTTCGGCTCGCGGATCGCTTCGCGCCACTCGCCGCTCCATAGCATCGCTTGACAGCCGTAGCGCCGGACAATTGGCTGCCCAACCGTCCATCGACAAAGGACTGCAAGAAATCTTCCGTGAGCAGCAAGTGAAGGTGAACATCTACACCTTCCTACTGCAAAAACGCGAAGAAATAGCCCTGCAGAAGACGCTCGCCACACCGACGGCACAACTTATCGACAACCCCACCGGTTCCGGTCCGGTATCACCCAAGCATCTGCTGATTTTGGGTATCGGTCTACTTATCGGCTTCCTAATTCCCGCGCTCATAATCCTGGCACGTCGACTCATTAGCCCCAAATTCAAAGATCAAGTCGAATTGGAACGCATGACGTCCGTACCGGTCATCGGCGAAATTTGCCATAGCGATGATAAAGAGAATATTGTCATCGGAGATCAGGTGGCCACACCTATAGCCGAATTATTCCGTCTGCTGCGCAACAACATCAGCTTCATACCGGGCGGCGCAGACAACAAGGTAATACTTCTCACCTCAGCCGTATCGGGCGAAGGCAAAACCTTTGTTTCGCTCAATTTGGCTATGACTTACGCGCTTACCGGCAAACGTGTCATCGTACTCGGCCTCGACATTCGCCGCCCCGTATTGGCCCACCTCGTAGGCCTGCACAACAGCCGCGGCATCACCACGTATCTCTCCGAGCAGGAAGACGACATCGACTCGCTGATATACCAAACATCGAGCAGCGAAAACTTGTTTGTAATGCCTGCAGGTCCGGTACCGCCCAACCCCAACGAATTGCTCTTGAGCAAACGTATGGACACGCTCATTGCATACCTGCGTCAGCACTTCGATTACATCATTATGGATACGTCCCCCATCGGTATCATCTCCGATACATACATCTTGATACCGCAATCCGACATCCAGCTGTATGTAACACGTGCATCCTATTCGACCAAACGCAGCCTAAGAGTGCTGCATAACGCCATCAACAACGGCCGCCTCAAGCATCCGTACATAGTGCTGAACAACGTCAATATGACATCAAGCGCTTACAGCTACCGTCACTACGGATACTACGGATACTCATCTCGTCGTACCTACGGATATGGATATGGCTACGGATACAGCCGCGATGCCGAAGGCAACGTCGTTGCTTCGCACCATCATCACAAGCACGGCAAAAAATGCTGGTTTAAGCGTTCGAAGGAATAATCAGCTCCACATATAAGACTGAGGGAGTTCCAACCCGTCATCGGGTTCGAACTCCCTCGTTTGTTTTTTCTATGTGTCTGTACAGCGATAGACGCCGCAATCGCCGATCCTTCCTCAATAAAACCGACGGCGAAAATCCGAGAATGCGACGCCTCTGAAATGCGTCAAACTCGGATTGCCAGCCACCACATTGACCGCAACTATGTCATATCGTATGCGATGGTGTA
>CAVEDT010000182.1:0-4013 GCA_963614475.1 Roseburia faecis | reverse complement strand
ATATTAGATCTTCGTAAGTTTTAACACATTATCAATGATTGGCAAGAAGAAC
This sequence comes from Roseburia faecis, assembly GCA_963614475.1. Lineage (GTDB taxonomy): Bacteria > Bacteroidota > Bacteroidia > Bacteroidales > Muribaculaceae > CAG-873. Next base: position 3,961 of record CAVEDT010000182.1, on the reverse strand, counting down.
ACCGAATCGTGGTAAACCTCGCTGTCGTTGAATTTTTGCACGACCTGGGTCTTGAAGTTCTTTTCCAACGAGTCCTGTAAGCCGGAAGATACACACTCGATAATATCCGCCGTGTTAACTTGCTTATCAAGCTCACCATTAGCAACAAGGATGTTTAGAAGTTTGGCAAACAACTCGTTGAAGGAATTGAGCGTTTTGAGAAGCTCACAACTAAACGAAGGAAAATCCGATTTAAGTTGCTCTACGTTTTCGTAAACCCTGCCGGAAACCCCTTGGAAGTTGAATTCTACCGGTATAGTTACGCCTTGGTCGCGGTAAAGACCGCCATAACACGTACACTCCTTGCGGCTGTCGGGTAGTATAACCTGGACATCCTTGATGTCACCATAAACATCCTTAAAGATAGTAGCGACAAGGTTCCTGACAGTTTCCTTATCGGAAGATAGCAGCCCATCGATATAACGGCTTCCGTTACCACAGAACAAAACCGAGCGAGGACAAGTGAGGTCTTTAGCCTTATACATCTTCGCCATAAAATATACTATTGAAGCGAAGTGATAAAGGAACAGGGGTTTGTATGTATCCTTTAGCTTCTTGATGATTCCACAACGATTATCATTGCTCAACCAAAAGTTGATGATATCTTTAGTGGATATGCTCTTGTCTGCCAGCATCGTTGTGTTTAGCTGTTCAAGTTCGGGATTATCTTCCATATGGACGGTCTCCTTAAAGCGCTGGAATATACCATTATTATCCCGGTCATTGTCGAAACCACTGAAGCCATTTCCCCAAAGGACGTCACAGCCAAAGTGAACAGAATTGGCTATCTGTGGTTTCCCATCAACAAAATAGACGAAGTCACTGGACCCTCCACCTATGTCAACAATTGACACGGCATCTACACTGTTAAAAACATTCTTTTTACTAAAGTAATAGTATGGGGCTTCGGATTCAGAGACGCATTCAATCTGAGATGATCCTATGTTAAGTATGTCCTTTGCTTCTTCCTGCCAAATCTTGACATAAAGTTCTTTGATTGCACCCTTGAAGCTTAGCGGCCGGAACCACACTAACCTTGTATTGGCTAATGTTGCATTCTTTTGAAGAACGTCCGTCTTGATTATGAGGAGTAGTTCGCGGATAAAGAGACGTAGTTCCGCCTCGTGACCGCCCTCCCATTTAATGTCTGTGAGGATAGACTGGTTGCCAAGTCCCCTTGACTTTTCATAGAAGAATGCAATATTGCTGTTGTCAAACAGTGAAGGCTTGCTGCTGTCGCCTTTTTTTACACAGAAAGCTGTGCGGATGGGAAAGCGATAGTCCAATCCGTCGATAAGAGCCGGGACAAACTCAGTTCTGAAATTTTTTCGGCATTGGGGAACGTTAGCATTTTCAATAACCGAAACAATCGACTGTTGAGACGAGCGCTTGAAGTCATGAAGAAACGCCACCATAGGCTCGTCCATATTTAATTGTTCAGGCTCATTGTCAACACCGACCTTGTAGCAGGATATATACGTGTTGGTCGTCCCAAGGTCTACCGCATAAGTGTAAACGTCTTGGGCTCGCTGAGCTTGTCTCCATTTCGGAAGTAAGATTCCCTCACAATTGACACCTCGAAGGGTAAAGCGTACACTTATAGCATCAAACTGAGAGTTAAATACCTCATAGAACTTCGAACTTGCATCTACATTGTTTTCTTCGTTTTGCTCAGAACGTACAACGGCAGTACGGACGCCAAATTTAGCATTGGTGTTGTCTGCACATATAGTCTCTATCTCCTCTAACACACCATTGTCATTCCGAGAGAAAAACAACAAATCCAAATCATTGATAGAGACCTGACGACGATCAACCGTTGCATCGTTGACAACGGCCATAATCTTGAAATAGTCGTTCTCGACTCTATTCGGAGACAGGATGTTCGGGAATACGGCCAAATTGAAACTGATGTTTTCACTCTTAAGGTTTACGATTCGTCCGCTATGACCCTCTATTTCAGTGTCCTTATATTCCTTGGTATACTCATGTCCATCATACTTAAGAGTTACCGTGACTTTTGTTTTGGCCACCTTGCATACGCATTGGAAATCACCTTTTATCAGAGATAGCGCCTCGCAACGGATAGGCAACATATAGTCATAATCCCTATTGTCATCATCCACGACATAAGACATCGGCCGGTAATAGTCCTTTGACAATCGGAACGGTAGTCGTATGAGAGCGTCGTTAAAGAAGTTTGTCGTGCTTAAGCCGGAGTCTCTATAAATAGAAAGACCGTTTATGGTAAGCTCGTTTCCTTCCTCAGATATGACAGGCTTTATCTGTGGTTCCCAGTTTGCACTGATATCAGAGTCTGTAATCTGAACCTGTTTAATGTAGTCTCGCAGCTCTTTCATCTCATCGCCAAGAGGTGAATTGTCAACGAGATAGAACATGTAGTTTTTGAAATCCTTATCACGTTCGTTAAATAAACGTGTGTCCGAGAAGTATTTGCCTCCAGATTTTCGTGTAAGCGCGGGCATTTCTTGATAGCGCCTGCCCATAAAAGATGTCGTAGCGTCACCACGGCTTACCCTCTTATCAAGGTCTGGCGGGGTCACAAACCCTGTAAAAGGGCTTGAAGTTGCGAGAAGGTAATCCCGGCCATCGCAAACGAGAATCACAAAAAAGAGACGATTATTTGAAGCCTTGAGGTCATGCGCAAAATAGCTTTCAACAGCACCGCCCAAAATAGGCACTTGCTTCTTCAAATCGCTCAAATTTTCGGCATAACTCCACTCACGGATTTCAATTTTATACGAATCGCCCCATCGCCCCTCGTGGTAGGCCTGATTATATAGAAGTTCAAAGACATCGAGTGTGTCCGATACGAGGCGGTTATACGCGTCTCCTGCACTTTTCTTCGGATTCTTTATCTCTTCGAGAACACGGCGGAATGCTTCTTTGGTGACAAAAAAACGAGCAAACGGTGTCGGCAAGGCATTTAGTGCTCCGCTATTGTTCGTGCGTTGCTCTGAAATTTTTGCAAGGTCTCCGGCTGTGATTGGACCTTTCTCTGCCGTCCACTTCTGACCATCAAGGCCTCGCTCTATTATATTAAGGTCAACACTACTCATAATATCACATTATTTTAGCTGTATATTTATCAATCGCTTGGTAGGCGTAATCCAAGAATCGTCGAAACTTGAGCGCATGGGTATCGTCCTTATCTCTATTGCCCGCACGTATCATCTCCAACAGATAATAAGATTCGTCCTTGGCATCAAGCGCGAAGCCTTGAATCCAATTCGAGAGCTTAGCTTTGCGGTTTTCAATATTAGCAATAGTAAGCGGTGCAAAGCCGCGTTTATTCTCTGCAAGCTCTTTATACCATTGGACGAAACGTTCAAGAAATTTTTGGAGGCATACATATGACTTGCCCTGATAGAAATCCTCATTGAATCCCCGATTTTTCGAAAGAGGAAATTGGTTCTCATTTGGAAGTAGATAGACCAACCGGGAAAGCAGCATCATATCTGCCACTGCCTTAACCACATCTTTATATGCATCTCCTAACGAATAGAACGAAAGAGACTCAACATCGTCCTTGATAGCACGAGAAAGTGCCTGAGGCTTTTCGGGTTTGTCTGTCTTTGAGAGAAAGTCAAAAAGAGCCGTAGCAGCGACAAGTTCGATGAAATGAGCTTTATCCTCTTGCTTATTTTCATCATTTGCATACATCGTCTTCATGGATTGCTCGCCAACATAATAAAGATAATCTGACAGGACGCTTCCCTCGTAGTATGCTAAAGCGGCTTTAGTCTTTGTGAGGAAGTTGGATGAGTCTATGTCACTATCCGTTGTTGACGGATCATCAAGCGAATAATACGGAAGTACAGAAACCGCGCCCATGACAGCCTCCCTGACATTAGGATGGTCTGTAGAATTACGTACTTTTTTCTCAAGCAGTGGATAGCCT